>CAIZXK010000693.1 GCA_903936865.1 uncultured Bacteroidales bacterium
ATAAATGCTTGCAATAGTATCTTCGAAATTTACTGGCAAATTCAAGCCTGGTGGTGGTGGAGCAGTTGCAAATTCCATATCATCCCAATAATATGTTTTTTCACCAGCCGTTGCACCAGTAGTTCCAAAATTGAAAAAGATAGAAGCTTTGTTGTAAGAATTGGCAAGGTTTAAGGCTGCTGTACCGGATGCATGATTACTGAAGTCAAAAACCAGGGTCTGCCAAGCAGAAGCTGCTGTTGTTAAAGCTTCTGTTTCAACGCTGATAGCTGCATTGCTCGAATTTTCCACTTTCATACGAATTGGTGTACCTGCAGTTGGCGACCAAACTCTTACTCTCATACTGGTTGATCCTGTTACAAAAGGAATAGGATTTGTAAAACCAACTGTTCCACCCACGGTAGTTCCTGCCCAAAGTTCAGCTGCGGCAGTTTTAATGGTTTTAACAACATGATTTGTTGCACTAGTAGGATCTACAACAATTTCAGATGCATTTCCACCAAAATCAGTCAATCCGTAATAGTTTGCAGCAGTATCTTCGAAATTGACAGGCAAATTTAAACCTACTGGTGGTGGTGCAGTTACAAACTCAATATCATCCCAAAAATAGATTTTTTCACCAGCAGTTGTGCCTGTAGTTCCGAAATTAAAAAAGATAGAAGCTTTGTTATAAGAATTGGCAAGATTTAGAGCTGCAGTTCCAGATGCCTGATTGCTGAAGTTAAAAATCAAGGTTTGCCATGCAGAAGCTACAGTTGTTAGTGCTTCTGTTTCAACGCTGATGGCTGCATTGCCGGAGTTTTCCACTTTCAAACGGATAGGTGTACCAGCTGTTGGTGACCATACCTTTACACTCATACTGGTTGAACCTGCTACAAAAGGAATTGGGGTTGCAAACCCAACTGTACCTCCTACAGTAGTTCCTGCCCAAAGTTCTGCTGCAGCAGTTTTAATGGATTTAACAACATGATTTGCTGCATTTGTAGGATCTGCAACAATTTCGGATACATTTCCACCAAAATCAGTCAACCCGTAATAGTTTGCAGCAGTATCTTCGAAATTGACAGGTAAATTTAAACCCACTGGTGGTGGAGCAGCTGCAAATTGCATATCATCCCAAAAATAGATTTTCTCACCTGCTGTTGCACCTGTTGTTCCAAAATTAAAAAAGATGGATGCTTTGTTGTAAGAATTGGCAAGATTTAGAGCTGCAGTTCCAGATGCCTGATTGCTGAAGTTAAAAATCAAGGTTTGCCATGCAGAAGCTACAGTTGTTAAAGCTTCTGTTTCGACGCTGATGGCTGCATTGCCGGAGTTTTCCACTTTCAATCGGATAGGTGTTCCAGCTGTTGGTGACCATACTTTTACACTCATGCTGGTAGATCCTGCCGCAAAAGGAATTGGGGTTGCAAATCCAACTGTACCTCCTACAGTTGTTCCTGCCCAAAGTTCAGCTGTAGCAGTTTTAATGGTTTTAACAACATGATTTGTTGCATTTGTAGGATCAACAACGATTTCGGATACATTTCCACCAAAGTCAGTCAATCCGTAATAGTTTGCAGCAGTATCTTCGAAATTAACAGGTAAATTTAAACCCACTGGTGGTGGAGGTCCTGCAACAAATTCCATATCATCCCAAAAATAAATCTTTTCACCTGCAATTGCACCAGTGGTTCCGAAATTAAAAAATATTGAAGCTTTATTATAGGTATTAGCAAAGTTAATTGCAGCAGTTCCAGATGCCTGATTACTAAAATTAAAAATCAAGGTTTGCCATGCTGAAGCTACAGTTGTAAGAGCTTCGGTTTCTACACTGATTGTTGGGTTACCTGCATTTTCTACTTTTAAGCGGATAGGTGTTCCAGCAGTTGGCGACCATACTTTTACACTCATACTGGTAGATCCAGCTGCAAAAGGGATAGGAGTGGCAAAACCAATAGTTCCACCAACAGTTGTACCTGCCCATAGTTCAGCAGCAACAGTTTTGGTTGTTTTAACAACATGATTTGCTGAATTTGTAGGATCAATTACGATTTCAGATACATTTCCCCCAAAATCGGTTAACCCATAATAATTTACTGTCGAATTTTCAAAATTGACTGGTAAATTCAATGTTTGTCCAAAGCAAAATGCCGAAAACAAAGTACTTAATACTACAATTAGTAAATTTTTTTTCATATACTTTTTTATTTTTAAAAATTAATACTATTTTTTTCAAATTTCTACATAGCAAAAATAGCTTAAAATCAAGGGGATTACTTTTTTTTTAATGCATCAAATATACGACAATTCACTTCTGGCATTACATCAAAACTACATCAATTGTATTTTAATTTACATAATTTCAAATACATATCAATTTTTTTATAAAGAAATCAGATTTTAAAATATAATAAATAAGAGAGTCTGAAAATTAAGTTTTCTTTGATTCAACTTTGTTGCAGACAGATATCTATTTAGCTATATTTTAATTTTTTGCTAGCCATAAAGTCTTTATCAGGGATTTTAATCACAGTTTAAAATACAATTTTTCTTTAACTTAACTTTTTCATCTGATTCATTGTTTGCATTTTATGAATAAGATTTGTGAAATTTAGTTGTGTTCTACTTATTTTGAATGTCTTCTATTATAATCTATTACATTTATTGCATTCATTTTTTTAATGCATTTATTAATCAATACTGAACATAGCTGAACGAAACTTTTCTAAAAAATGATTTTTCAAATTCAGACAATTTATTTTCAACTGTTTACAAGAACAATTTTTTTATTTAAACTAATTTAAACTTCAATTTTTAAAATCTTCATTTACAATAGTAAACTGCGTATTTATAAATTTTGTTTGCCTCAAAAAATCTAATTTTTAGAACCCCTTTTTAGAATTGAATCCAAGTAGAATTAATTGGGGAATGTAATATCCCTATAAGAATAAGATAAATAATAAATTAGAGATTTATCATGAATTCAGTAAGATTGTCATCATGATCAAGCTTTAGTTTTTTTCTTATCCGATAACGGCCTATTTCAACTCCTCTTACGCTGATATTCATAAGCGTAGCAATTTCCTTGCTCGATATATTCATCCTAAGGTAAGCACACAAACTTAATTCACGTGGAGTGAGATCAGGATAGCTTTCTTTTAACTTTTTAAATAATTCTTCAAATACCTGTTCAAAATGCAAATCAAAAACTTTCCATTGTTTTTCATTATCAATTTCTTTATTTAATCGCTTTATCAGACTATTTATTTTATCTTTTTCCAAATTATTTCCAAGTAATGAATGTATTTCACGTAAATCACTTTGTAATTTTTTCAGAATATCATTTTTCTTTATTAATAGCATAGTTGAATTAGCCAGCTCTTTTTCTTTGTGAATCATTTCGAGGCGTAAAGCTTCATTACGTAAGTGTTCAATTTCTTTTTCTGTGATAAGCGCTTCTTCCTTTAGTTTCTGTTCAAGGTTGAGGTATTTTTCTTTTTGTTTCAGTTTTTCAGCAAGACGCGATTTCTCAATTCTATAGGATAAATAACGTTTACCGAAATATAAAATTAGAAAGAAGATGCACAAATACAAAATCAATGCGATAGTTGAAAGATACCAGGGAGCCAAAACAACAAATTTATAGGAAATTTCGGCAGGTGTTGTCTGATCATTGCTACGGGCACGAAGAAAAAATGTATATTTTCCAGCTGGAAGATTTGTATATTCTTTGAGTTTCTGTGTTGTCCATTCCGACCATTCTTCATCAAAGCCTGATAATTTATATTGAAATTCTGTTTCGTCCGACTCAAAATTGTTCGCTGCAAAAGTGATGGAAATCGTATTATTTTTATATCTAAAAGCAGGTAGTTGGGTTTGTTTTTCATTTTTACTGTTAAACCTGAAAATTCCTTCTGCAGTATCACGCGACCTGATATCACTTATAAAGATTGTGAATGGTTTAGAGTAATCCTTTTTGTTATTAGAAACATAATTTGCAAATCCTCCTTCAATTCCAATTAGTACATTATTCTGATCCAATTCTTGAATATTCTCAAATGATGGAAGAATCATATTGGCAAGTTTTAATAATGGAATTGTAATTTTTTTAAAAGATCCATCTTCCTGCATACGCAACACGCCTAATTGTTTATCGGCAGAAAACCAAATGTTTTGCTCAGAATCCTGATATAAATAATCAACCCACATTTCTTTATTGAAATATGATGTAAATCTTGTTACTTTCTCGTATTTTTCCGTTTTATTATTGAATGCAAATATTCCATTAACTGTTGCTACTAATATTTCGGATTGAATTTTGAATAATAAATTTGACTGATCAGAAGGTAAGCCGTTTTTTGAATTAAAAAGCTTTGCTTCCAATACATTCTTCAATGTATTATCGCATTTAATTCTGAAAATACCTTTATATGTCTGACTTACCCAAATATTTCCCATTTGATCATATTGAACAAAACGGGATGATTCTGAAAATCCTTTGATTTTATTTCTTAAATGCCATAAACCACCAGTATTTTCTAATATAGATAAACCTGTGTAAGAACCAACCAATATTAGACCTGTGTTATTGATTTTCAGAAAATTCCATGTTCCCTGTATAGAAGATATTTTTATAGCTTTATCGCCCAGAACCTGAAATACCCCATTATTATGACCGCAAAATAAAGTGTTGTCAATCACGGAGAGGTTCCATACTTGTCCTTCTGTTCCTTCTATCAATCTAAAATCCGACTTAGTTTTCGAAGGATTGTTAAAATCTTTTAATTTAATATAGAAAAGCCCTTGGTTGGTACCCAGATAAATAATATCACCAAATTTAGCTGATGCATACCCTGTTCCTATGTCAAAATAATTTTGAAAGTAAGAAATCGGTGAATTAAATTCTATCATTGAGATACCATTATCCAGGCATAGCCAAATATTGCCTTTATAATCCTGCCCAATTCCTAAAACTGTATTGTTTTGCAAACCACGCTCTTTGTTCATTTCAAGAACAAGGTTTCCTGCTGAATCAGTAACAATTAACCCATTCTGAATTGTACCAAAAGCAAAATAATTATTATTTAGCTTTTTTGCCGAATAGAGCTGATATTTTTTTTAAAAGTTCATTTATCCTTGAATTCCAAGGCATTATTTTTTGACCGTTGTACCGATATATTCCATTATTACTTGTACCAATAATAACTTCATTATCGTTTAAAGGTAATATAGACCAAATTTGTGTTCCGATAAAATAATTTCCACCAGTTACTGTTTTTAGTTTTCCGTTCAAATATTGCATTAGTCCCTGCTCTTCATCATAGACCCATAAAATACCATTTACGTAATATGAGAGATGAAAACCTGAATAAGGAGTTAGTACTTGTATCTCTCCATCCTTAAAAATAAAAATTGCTTTAAATGATTGAAATACAATGCCAAAATTTGTTTTATGAATACGCCAGATTTCGTCAAAATCTTTTACTTTATCTTTAATTAAATTGGTGAGTGAATGATATTGTAAAGTTCCTCTTTCATTTTCTTCATAATAGCCAAAATCATTAAAGGCTCCAACATAAATCCTGTTACCATCATTGCAAACAACTCTATTAACAGCTTTTACTGATTGGTATAATGTCCAGGTAGATCCATTGTATTCAAGTAGGCCATTGTTATTAGCGAAGTACAACAGACCATTTTCTGCTTCTGTAAAAGACCAGTTTTGAATTCCACCTGAATATTGTGCACGTGAAAAATTTCTAATACCTGGTATGCCATAATATTGTGAAGATGCCTGAACATCAAGCATAAAGGCAAAAGCAAGCCAACTGATTAGAAATACGTTTGTTACTTTATATACATTATTTCTCATTTTTGTAATGTATTTATTCAAAACAATTTGAAAAAAATGGACTGATTTCAAATATGTATTTCCTGCAAATATAAACATTAAAATTTAATGATTTCCTAACATTATTTTTTTTATAGAATTATTTTATTTATTCGTTTGTTATTTTAAGCTTGGGTTGCAAAATGGTATATTCTGATCTTTTTGGACAAATTGTTTGATATTTATATTATTCCTTTGTGATAAAAATATTGAAAAAGTTCTAAATTCAAATTCCAATTAACAAAAAATATTACCTTAGTGCTTTTTAAATTACTAAATTAGCAGCTTAAAATCATTGTCTGTTGAAGTAGGAGGGGAGTGTCGCTTGAGTATGACTATTATTGTTACAGTAGATTATATTCTGAATTGTAACTGACATTGCGAAGTTGAGAATAAACTTAATTTCTTAAAATTTATTGAGAAATATTAAAAACATTCTTTCTTATAACAAGCTAACAATGATTATAGTAAGTTAAAAAGTTTTTAAATTATATTTCTTTTGAAATTATTTTAATAGATCACAAGTAATGAGATTGCTTAAATTAATGAAATGTTTGTGTTATGAAAAAGATAACAAGGAAACAATTTTTATATCAGGTAAGTATTTTAGGTGCTTCACTTGTTTTTTTTAATGTTTTTGGAGGTAATAGCTTTATGATATTTACAGACAAAGGAACCGAAATTAGTTTGCCTGAGGCAGGAGAAGATATATTTTCCTACATCCGAAGGATAAAAGGGAAAATGGATATTACTCTTTACAGACAAATATTGGGTGCTGCCAATGAATTTAAAGAAGGAGATCAAACACTTAACATCTCAGCCAATTCGGAAGCTTCCCGATTAAATGCCCGTACTCTGCTATCGCAAACAAAAATTAAGGATTTAGAAAAGAATGTTGTTTTTCAGGATGAGATACAGGAATTGATATATAAAACAACAGAGAGTAAGCAATTTGTTGATGAAATGACGATGGGCGAACTAAAAAGCTATATGCTTTCTGAAAATGAGGAAAATATTAAATCAATTATGCCTGGTTTAAATAGCGATATTATTGCTTGTCTGGTAAAATTGATGAGTAATGATGAATTGATAAGGCTTTCGCAAAAAGTATTTAATCCTTTGCCCAATAGCAAAATAGGAAGTAAAGGTTATTTGAGTGCACGTATTCAGCCAAATTCGCCTACAGATAATGTGGAAGATATTATCTGGCAGGTCTTTGATGGATGGTCTTATGCTGTTGGTGATTTGGTTTTAGGATGCAACCCTGTTTCAAGCGAACCGGAATCGGTGGCTAAAATCGAACAGGCACTTTACAACGTAATCAGTGCTTTTAAACTGCAAAGCGTTATTCCGAATAGTGTACTTTCGCATATTGACATACAGTCGAAAGCCGAAGAAATGAATCCGGGAACAACAGGTGTCTGGTTTCAGAGTTTAGGGGGTACTGTAAAAGCCAACAAAACTTTTGACATAACAATTGAAAAAATGTTTAGGCATGCTGGCAAACGAAATGGTCGTTATGGTTTGTATGCAGAAACAGGTCAGGGAGCTGATTTTACAAACGAACATGGTGAAGGTTTTGATATGGTAATCCATGAATCAAGGAAATATGGATTCCTCCGTGCTTTAAAACAATCAATGAAGAATACAAATCCTCTTAAGGATTCACCATGGGTTTTCGTAAACGATGTTGCAGGTTTTATAGGTCCCGAAGTATTTAAAACCAAAGAGCAATTGGTGCGTTGTTGCCTGGAAGATACAGTGATGGGTAAGTTGCATGGCTTAACCATTGGGCTTGATATTTGCTCTACCTTACACATGGATATTAATCTCGATGATCTGGACTGGTGCATTGAGCAGGTAATGCCTGCAAATCCTGCCTATCTTATGGCACTTCCTACCAAAAACGACCCGATGCTGAGTTATCTTACTACTGCATTTAATAATCATGTAAAAATAAGAGAACAGTTTGGTTACAAAGTAAATGATGCAATGTGGGATTTCTTTAAAAGGATGGATATTATTGATGAAAACAATAAACCAACTAATCATTTTGGTGATCCGATCTGGATATATTATAAATATTGTGAGGCAAACAATGACAAGAGAAGTCTTGCTCAGATATATGAAGAAGGTAAAGAATGTATTGCCAGAATAAGGGAAAGAGGAGTAAGTATAGCAGAAGGTTATGGGAATAATATCTGGGATTTAAACCATGAGTTGGATAAGGAAATAAGACGATTATATGAAGATGCCAAAATAAGTATCTGGTCTGAAATGAATGCAGCTTTTGTATCGTCTATTCCGGGCTCAATTGCTGTAAAGTCAATGTCGGCAGATCGTAAGGATTATGTATATCATCCCAAATCAGGGGAACAATTAAGTATGCAATCCATAAATATGCTTAGTAGTTTACGCAAAAGTTGGGGAAACAAAACACCCGATTTGCAAATCATTATTTCTGATGGTCTTAATGCAAAAGCATTGATGGATGAAGGACATTTAATGCCATATCTCAATGGATTAGCATCTCTATTGAAAGAAAAGAATTATAAGTTGGCAAAAGAAAATATTGTAATAACCAATGGTAGGGTTCGTGCAGGATATCTATGTGGAGAGTTGCTGTTTGGTAAAAAAGGAAATTCTTCCGAACGAAAAGGAATTATTCATATTATAGGTGAACGTCCGGGATCGGGGCATCATAATTTCTCAGCTTATTTAACTGTGGCAAATGTAAATACATGGAATGTAAAAGGATTGGTCGATCATGATATTTCACGTGTAGTATCTGGTATTTCAGATACTTCGTTAAGACCAGAGCTTGCAATAAAGGAAACGGTTAGTATTTTTAATAAGATGTACCATAATTCATAATAGCCCGATAATAAAAATATATTAAAGTCATCGTTCATAAATAAGATTTCTCTTTACACTTTTCTAAATCACAAGTTCTAACTCTTAACTTCAAAAAGTGATTCAGATAAGAATACTATATCTGTGGATATATATTCAGATGAATTTATAAGAACTGCCAGCACTAACATACATTAGTTAGATTATTTGTATTTTTTTTTGATGCAGGAATCCTCTCATAACCTAATATTTAGTTTAAGAGTTTATAAAAGAAGTAAAGAGAAAAAAATAAAATTAGATTTCGTTTAATAAAAATGCCATTTCCTGATAATATTTACTTCCCTTAGAATTAGAATATTTTGTAACAGAAAATCAGTTTGTTAAAACGAAGAAAGTGATTGAGAACTATTTCCCAATCACTTTCTTCACTCATTATATAAACATTGCATTTTATTAATTAATAATCAATTTCTTTGTAATGCTTTGTTCGTTATTGCTTAATTTTATAAAATAAATTCCGGTCTTGAGCATTGAAACATCTATGGTTTCCGAATTTAATTTATTTTGAATGCTATGTCTGATTATCATTTTGCCTGTAATATCATAAATATCAATACTTGAGAAAGCAGCCAATCCATAATGACTTAATTTAACTTTATCAGTAGCCGGATTAGGCTGAATCAGTAATCTTGTATCATTTTTGCTGATATTATTTATGGAAGTAGCAATATACTCATGACAACCTGAAAATGATTCGCAGTTACCTTTGGTAATCTTTACCTTATAATTTCCACTTATCGTATTAAAATAGTAATAATCAGTAGCTCCAACTATCAGTTGATTCGTTGCACAATCATACCATTGGTACGAATCGGCTCCCTGCACTGCTTTAAGACTGTCTGAATTATAAACAACATTAGTATCGATGCTGATAACATTTAAATCTATTTTTACAATACTATCGCAACCACTCATCGAAATTAACGTATCGGCATACATACCGCTGGTATTATGATAAGTTCCGAAAATCATTGTGCTGTCGCCATTACAAATATTTATCGATGGAAGAGTATTTACAATAGAATTTCCAACAAATAATATTTGTTTTAAAATACTATCGCAAGAATGCACACTTTGAAGTGTATCATAATAAGATGCGGCTATTTTACGGTATTGTCCGAAAATTAATACACTGTCGCCGTTGCAAATACTTATTGGAGAAAGCAAGGTTGTAACCGGTGTATTAACAATCAGAGTCTGTTTAACAATACTATCGCAGGCAAGTTGTTTTTCAATAATTTTGGAATAAGTACCTGCAATTTTTTTGTATTGACCAAAAATCATTACACTGTCACCCTGGCAGATATTAACGGAAGTTAATATTGTAGGATTAACTGTAGTACAAGGATTTGAAAAATTTACAGCACTGCTTCCACGATCCTGATGTTGCGACAATGTTAGTCCACTTCCATAAGCCCAGGCAATATCCAGATTATTGGACATATAAGAGAATTGATAATCATTAGCATCAGCAGTAGAAATGCTTCGGTAAAAAGTAAATGTTTTTCTTCCGGCATTTGTAGAAGAGGTAAAGTTTTGCAGGTTCTGTGTTGGTTGCAAAGTTGGAGCTGCATGTTGTACCATAACATACTCAGCTGGATTACCCCCGTTAATATTTGCCAGTATGGTATAAGTACCGGGAGACATAGATGTTGAGTTGAATGAAAAACCAAACCATTTAGTTGATGGTCCGGTTATTACAAACTTTATGATATTAAATGAGGAGTCAACTGAAACCGAAATGTCAAGCTGATTACTTCCACTTCCGATAATTTGTGTTCCTGTTACAAACTGCGATTTAGCTTCCTTTACATTACTTAGTAAAAGGATTGAAAAAAATAAAACCAAGATATATTTTGTTTTCATTATAGTATTTTTTAATTAATAATAGCATAGTAAACAGATATCGAATATGTTTTGTTATTTAATGAAATGTTATTTTTGAGTTGTTTTATACTATCAATAATCCGTTAAACTATTAAAAATAGTTGAAATTTTAAACTTTGCTAAAATTATATTTGATTACGTAATATATTGATAAATAATTGATAAACTTTTGTCTAAAAACTTTGCCAACGTTAAATGTACTATTTATTAAATTGTATTTTCAACTTAAAGCTTGTTTTTTTATGAAGTTCATTAAAAAAATTATTAAAGATTCTGCCAGTTTACAAAAAAAATTATACCTTTGATTATTAATTAAACAATTTATTATTATAAAAATCAAGAATATGAAAAAAATCATTTACTTTAGTTTTATCTTGTTGATTTCGTTTGCTTCATCTACTATTTCAAGAGCACAATTACCAAATCCTGTATTGGTTGGATATTTTCACAACTGGAGCGATTTTAACGCACCTTATATTCAGTTAAATACAATCGATTCACGATATAATGTAATTGATATTGCATTTGCGGTTCCTCAAAGCGGATCAGATTACAATATGACTTTTGTACCCGAAAATGTTACACAAGCTACCTTTATATCGCAAATACAAGCAATGCAAAATCTCGGGAAAAAGCTGATTATAAGTATAGGTGGAGCATCTGCTCCGGTATCATTGGACGATACAATCGAAAGAAATATGTTTATTAGCTCAATGACCGCAATAATAAATACTTATGGATTTGATGGTATTGATATTGATCTGGAAGGTAGTTCTGTTTCCGTTTCGGGAGGAACAATTGCTACTCCGTTAGATGCAAAAATTATTAATATGATTGCTGCCATCAAACAAATAATGTCAAATTACCGTTTGCAAAACAATAAAAAACTATTATTAACTATGGCTCCCGAAACAGCTTATGTTCAAGGTGGACAGTCGGCTTATGGCGGAATTTGGGGAGCATATCTTCCCATCATTCATGCTTTACGCGATTCATTGGATTTATTGCATGTACAGTTGTATAACAGTGGTTCGATGTATGGAATTGATGCCAGTATTTATAATCAGGGAACTGCTGATTTTATTGTATCAATGACAGAAGCGGTGATTCATGGTTTTAATACAAGTGGTGGATATTTTACGGGTATTCCAGCAAATAAAATTGCCGTTGCCTTACCTGCATGTGTTTCAGCAGGCAGTGGTTATATTGCACCACTTACAGTTAAGTCAGCTATAGATTATTTAAGGGGAGTTGGTAGCAAGCCCGGAACTTACACTTTAGCACAAGCTGGTGGATATCCCGATTTAAGGGGAATGATGACCTGGTCAGTAAATTGGGATGCTGTTTCTACTTGCGGAAGTGTTTATGAATTTGCCAATAATTTTCAAACTATTTTTGGTGGTTCAACTTCAATAATTAAAAATTCAATTCAAGATGATAAGAAATTGGTAGTTTTTCCAAATCCAACAACTGGCGTTTTTCTAATAAATACTGCAGAAGTTTACGAAAAGTCAAATCAATTGTTTATCTATAATGCTGTAGGCAAAATGGTTTATAATAGAGTGATTAGAAATGAAATTGAAACTATAAATATTTCTGAATTTCCTGCTGGAATATACTATTTAATTTCAGGAAGTTACAGGCAAAAAATTGTTAAAATATAATACTGCTTCTATTATTATAGTTCGTTAAACTGTGACAAAATTTAATCTTGAAAAATTTAATCAATAGATTATCAATGTTTTGTTCAACTAAATGTAACTTTGTCAAAGTTTGAAACTACAGCGACTTATAATAGTTTAATGGAATATTGAATTAACAGCCAAAATAATTTTAAATTGCAATTTGTTAAAAAACAACAACATGAACGAAAATAAAAATTCTATAGATCAACTGTTGGAAAAACTGGAAGTTCTTATGAAGCGGCAAGAGTCGTTCTCAAAAGAAATAAATGAATTGCGTAGAGAAATATATAAAATAAACATTTCAGAAAAACAACAAGTAGTTGAGGAGCAAGAAAATAATAATTATTTTGAAGAAGAAAATCAAACAATAAATCCTGAAAAACAAACCTTTTTTAATCGGCAGCAACAATATCAAACTTTTTCAAAAAAAACCAATAAAACTACTTTCCCAAAGATAAGTGTTGATCTTGAGAAGTTTGTTGGTGAAAATCTGATTAGCAAACTGGGTATAGTTATAACGGTAATTGGTGTAGCCATTGGAGCAAAATATTCTATTGATCATCAGTTAATAAGCCCACTGACAAGAATAATATTAGGTTATCTGATGGGTATAGGGCTTTTGGGTTTTGGTTTTAAACTAAAGAAAAACTATGAGAACTATAGTGCCGTATTGGTAAGTGGAGCAATGGCTATCATGTATTTCATTACGTTTGCTGCATATAGCTTTTATGGTATCATGTCTCAATCCATTACATTTGTTTTGATGGTGGTTTTTACCGTGTTTACAGTAATTGCAGCAATTAAATATAATAAGCAGGTTATTGCTCATATTGGGTTAGTTGGAGCTTATGCTGTTCCGTTTTTACTTAGTGATGGTTCAGGGAAAGTAGTTGTGCTATTCAGCTATATGTCAATTATTAACATCGGAATACTTGTAATTGCTTTTAGGAAATATTGGAAATCGCTTTATTATTCCTCTTTTGCACTTACCTGGATTATATATTTATCTTGGTATGGTTCTAAATACAGTCTAACAGAACATTTTAGCCTGGCAATATTATTTTCTGTAACATTTTTTATTGTTTTCTATACTATTTTTCTTGCATACAAACTTTTAAGAAATGAAAAGTATGAAATTCTGGATGTTATTATGCTTTTATCAAACTC
>CAIZXK010000694.1 GCA_903936865.1 uncultured Bacteroidales bacterium
CCATATTGAATCCTCAAAAACCTGCAAGTACGATGGCTGATGAAGAACTGGCAAAATACGAATTCCGCAAGGCTGCCGGAAGTTCATTGGGTGGTGTTGCCGGCGATTCTGCTTCTGCTATTCCTGCCAAAATAGCAGGTTCTGAAGCTCCGAAACCAAAACCTGCAGCCGGTGCTGCCAAAAAGAAAAAAGGTGCTTCGGGTGGTTGCGGTTGATGCTTTGCCTTAAATTAAATAAATATAAGCCCGATAGTAGTTAAATGCTATCGGACTTTTTATTGGGTTTTTCGGCCAAACGACTGGATATTTTGCGATGAGGTTATTGTGGAATAGGGGAAGGTGATAGGATGTTGAGGTGCTTTGTAAATGATTAATTGCAGTTCACAAAACTTTTTTATTGATTATTTATCTTAAGTTCATCGAGCAATTCAAATATTTTATTACCCAAAACAAGTCCATCATTGGTAATAAAATCATCCCAGCTACAGGTTGGTGCAAACCATAACCATAAAATATTTATTTGGTCTTTGTCTCCATCTTTTAATTTTGCAATACTACTTGCAAGAGCCAAGTGAAACTCTTCTGCAGAAAAGAATGCATTAGAATAGCCTCCTGTATATTGACTTGCCAATTCTTCTGCTTCATCGAGAAGTAGATAAAGGTGTTTGAGTTTTTCTGAATCAGTCATTTGTTTTTTCGTGTTTAAATATAAATATTAGCAGATTTTAGCGAAATGGCCGCCCAAAAAGTCAGGTATCATTAAAAATTCTACATTTCTGACAAAATGGAACTCACAAATTTAACAATATTTATTTGCTAAATGCTTGAAATTTAAAAATCATACAACAAATACACGCATATATGGATATAATCCGGCTCTAATTTTTATTTCTTTCCCATTTTCAGTACTATTCTGAAACGGGTTTTTATGATTCTATAAAACAAATAGGTATTTACAGCATAATTTACGACTTAATATATTGCTGACTATCCGTATCAACAATATTGCCCTGAGCATCTTTGGTAATAATATTGACTGAAATCATATTACCGTTTAATACACCTGTTACAGTGCTAACTTCGCCTGAAGTATCATCAATCTGACTTCCGGTAAAAGAAGAACCACTTACACTAAGTTGTATTATGCCATTAGCCATAAGTGTATTGGCATTTACTTTTGTAATTATTATTATGTCTGTTGCATCGGTTATATTAACCCATGAACCTACATATTTGTCAGCATCATCATCTTCTTTTTTGCATGATGAAATCGAGAGTATAGATACTGAAGCGATGAGAAATAAAAATAAACCCAGTTTTTTCATTTTTTGATTTGATTTGATTACAATTGGTCTTTAACGCCGGAATAATAGAATTATTATATATTTTATCCTCAGATTAATCGTATTGTCTCTTTTTTAAGTAATTCTTATTTTCTTTAATTCTATACAACTTCATTCCTGTTTTGCTTCTCTTTGATTAATCAATCTCATTATTAAGAATAAAGATAATGTTTCAATAAGAAAAACAAGAATTTATATTGAAGATTTGGTATATTTTTTGATGCAACTATATCTTGTAAATAATTGTTTATGTCTATATTATCATCAGGATAATAAAAGATTTCTTTAAATTTGCAATATTGTTATTTTGCAGGATATGAAAATTTTATACAGATTTTGGGTTTTAATTGTTATTTCTAACATTTGTTTTTTTGCAAATGCCCAGCAATGGCAATGGGCAAATAAACTGGGAACTTCCAACAGCAATACAGCTATAGTTTCCATTGAGAAATATTTAGGCAATCATATATTGATAGCAGGCTCATACGCATCTGCAAACCTCAATTTCGGGAATCTTAACCTTCAGAATTCAGGACAGGATGATACTTTTTTTGCTATCTGTGATAATTCAGGAATTTACAATTGGGCGGTAAATATTGGAGGTAGTGCAAAAGATTATGCCTCAGCCATTGCTTCAGATCAAAATGGAAATATTTATCTGGCCGGAAATTTTAACAGCCTTACATTAACGGTAAATGGAAGCAGCATAACAAATTCGGGAGATGTTGACGCTTTTCTCATAAAATACAATCCCGACAAAACTTTCGGCTGGATAAGGAAAATCGGTGGTTTGCAAAAAGATGAAATCTCAGCCATTGTAGCAAATAATGATGGCAATATCTATCTTACTGTAAATTCGCCGGATTACATCAGTTTGTATAAAATAAGTACTAACAATACGATATTGTGGCAAAAAAACATTTCAATAAATAATCAATCCGGTAAATCAACCAGCCTGATAATTGAAGGAAATCAGAATCTGTATATTGCAGGTGGTTTCGCCGGAAAAATTTCATTTAACGGCATAGATACGATACAAAGTACAAAGGAATTAAGTTGGATATCCGGAACTTATGAACCCATAAGCAATGCATTTATAGCAAAATTCAATTCCTCGGGAATTTATCAGAATTCTGTAACAGATTCAAATTTTTATGAAATTAATCAGGCAGTTTTCAATGCAAACGCCATTTATACTTGTGGTGAGCGAAGAAATTCTTTTCAGGTAATAGCCGGTCCTACTTATCCGCAGGCAGAATCAAAAATATATATTGGCAAATATAGTCAGAGTCTTATAAAAGAATGGCTTAAAACAGTTCAAAATGCGGATTCATGGTCGAAAACACTTGATATTCCATTAGCTATAACAAATGATGAAAATTCAAATATTTATGTAGCTGGATTGATGTATTCCAACAATTTGTTGTTCAACAACGACACCATCAAAAATATTCCCAAAGGATTTTTTTATTATAGTCAGGCTTTTGTAATTAAATATAATCAAAACGGAGACGAAATCTGGTATAAAACCTTGGGAGGCAAACTTAATGATGTTACCACAAGTATAGTGGTAAATGCAGAAAACAATTTTTATCTTGCTGGAAATTTTGAATCGGACAGCATGCTGATAAGCAATAACTTATTGATTAACGACAGCAATCTCGACAGTTTTATCGTTCATGCTTCAACTCCTGTTTATTTCAGAAAAACTATGGCTTTTCTGACAAAGTTCTCTGATAATTCATCATCCGTAAATAATTTAAAACTAAAAGAAAAATATTTTTATCCCAATCCATTTCAATCATTTATTAATTTATTTGATGAATCTGAATATGAATTGAGAGATTTACAATCGAGATTGCTCAGAAAAGGCAAATCTGATATTATTGATACCAAAAATTTACCCAAAGGTATTTATTTATTGACATTAAATAAATTAAATACTTATAAAGTCATTAAAAATTAATCTGACATGAAATCAAAGAACCTAATTTCTATTCTGACAATATGTTTTTTTATTATTTCAGATTTACAGTCACAAAACTGGCAGTGGGCACAAAGTTTGGGAGGAAACAATTCCGATACAAAAATCAATTGCTTAAGCAAATATCAATACAATGAAATTTTAATTGCAGGTTCGTTTGCTGCGGCAAATTTGAGTCTGGGAAATTTTACTGTAAATGGAAGCGGACAGGAAGATGGCTTTGTAGCCATTACCAATACCAACGGTAGTTATAGCTGGCTTGCAAAAATTGGTGGAAGCGGTGATGATAAAATTACCAAAGCAGTATCTGACCCGAACGGAAATATATATGTTGCAGGAAATTTCAGTAGCTTGAGTTTAACTGTTGGGAATATAACTTTTTACAATACGGGATCTTCCGATGCTTTTCTTGTAAAATTCAATGCTGATAAAAGTTTTGCCTGGGCACGTCAGATAGCTACTGCTTTTAAAGACGAAATCAGTGGTTTGGCTGTTGATAATGCTGCCAATGTGTATATTGCCGGTCATAGCAAGGAAAATATGGTGAATAATGAAGAGAAAGTTTTTATAATGAAGATTTCAGCTGCAAATTCTTTGCTTTGGGAAAAGAATATTACTACTTCAGGTCAGATATTATCTACGTCATTACAAACTGATGCTACTCAAAATATATATGTTAGTGGTTGTTTATTTGGAACTGCCGATTTCGGGAATTCCATTATACTGAATTCAGGAATTGAAAAACAACATGCATTTATAGTAAAATACAGCCTAACGGGTAGTTGCTTGAATGGAATCTTAAGCTCCAATCAACAAAATATCAATGCGTTGGCAATAGGATCCAATTCAATATATAGCTGTGGTGAAAGTCCTGATTATTTGATGGGCTGGGGCTGGCCTCTGGCTTCTTCAAAAATATATGTCGCTAAATACAATAACAATCTGGTTCAGCAATGGGAGAAAAATTCAGGTGGTCTCAAACCTGGACAAAGTTTTGATATTCCTTTTGATATCGCCATTGATCAATCAGAAAATGTGTATGTTTGCGGATATTTTTTCAGCGATACCTTGAATTTTGCAGCTCAGAATCATTACAATCTTTTTCATATTAATTATTTCTATCCTCAGATATTTGTATTTAAATACAATTCAAATGGCTCCGAGATTTCAGCAAAAACAATGGGTGGTACACTTTGGGATCAGGCAAATTCGATATTGGTATATGGGGAAGATAAATATATTTTGGGTGGTAATTTCGAATCAGCACTATGCAGTTTCGGAAGTTATACTGTTCAAAATCTATCAACGCTCGATTCAATTTATGTACATCTGAAGCCCAAACGTTTTGGAAGATAAACACTGGCATTTCTTGCCAATTATGATGTTCCATCAGCTATCGATAATCCTGATATTGATTTGCAGCAGTCAGTAATTTATCCAAATCCGGCAAATCATCAGCTATTTATCAGACAGAATTTTTTAAAACAGAGCAATGTAAAGCTGAGTATATACAGTAGCGATATGCGATTAATAAAAAGGCTTGAACTAAAAAAGCAAAATGAAGATCTGAGTTTTGATATAAGCGATTTAAAATCGGGTATTTACTTTGTTTTATTAGAAAATTCATCAGATAAAAATTATATTAAACTGATAAAAAAATGAGAGTAAGCTGTTTAATAATACTTTTTGTTATCTCGTTGAATGTAAATGCTCAATTGAGAATTAATGAAATATTGAGTGTAAACAGTTCGGTAGCTTATGATCCCGATTTTGGTGAATATTCCGATTTTATAGAACTTTATAATGCGTCAAATGAGGCAATAAATCTTAAAAACTATTCAATTTCAGATGATACTGATAATCCCGCAAAATTT
Organism: uncultured Bacteroidales bacterium; assembly: GCA_903936865.1. Taxonomy (GTDB): domain Bacteria; phylum Bacteroidota; class Bacteroidia; order Bacteroidales; family JACABE01; genus JACABE01. The sequence continues at coordinate 5,201 of CAIZXK010000694.1, forward strand.
ATTTTTCCTGATTATCTGTTGCAGGCACAACAATACCTGATTATATGGGCTGACGGACATAATTTAAA
>CAIZXK010000695.1 GCA_903936865.1 uncultured Bacteroidales bacterium
ATAGTAATCAACGTAGTTTTTCGCTCTGGGATTGTTAAATAATTCCGGATTTGTTTTAAAGGTTTCTTCTGAGTGTTCTTTAATTTTATTGTGGACGAAAACTGTTGCTTTGTAAAGGTTCTGCTTCGTTAATATTTCTATTTCTTTTAACAGTATCTCGTCCCTGGATTTTTCAAATTCCAAAACTTTTAATTCAAATTCTTTCTCCTTTTCAATATCTGAATGTAGTTCGAAATATCGGATTACAGCATTACAAGCTAATTGTGAACCTTTTCTTGATAATGAATAACTACCGGCACCATCCGCAACAGCAACTACCGACCAACCATTTCTTTCAATGTATTTATAAAACAAAATTTATTTTTACAATTCAGGCTTCTAAAACGTACACGTTTAATAACAATTTATGAAGAAAAAAATAAGTGGAAGATTGTCTATTCAAATTGTACAAAACAATTTGATGAATAATATCTGTTATTAATGAAGAAAATTTTACTTAAACGGCGAACTGTTCTATCTTCGGAAAATCACAATAAAACCAATGCGGATTAGCCAAAGGCTGTTAAGTATTAAAAAAACATTTTATACATTTGTAAAAAAATAAAAACCTTGCAACAAACTGCTAACATATCATCCACTTTTTCAGAATACTGCACAGGGTATTATGGCTTCGGATTTAATGGGCAGGAAAATGATGAAGAAGTAAGAGGAAACAGAAGTTCTTATACTACAGAATTTAGAATATTTGATGCTCAAATTTGTAGGTGGTTAAGTGTAGATCCGAAAGCAATAAAATTTACAGGAATTAGTCCTTACCATTTTGGCTATAATAGCCCTCTAATAGTAATTGATCCAAATGGAGATGAGAATGTTGTCACGGTTGGTAACCAAGGGTCAAATATTGATAAACCAAATTCAGATAAAAAAGGAGATGGAAGTTATATGTACGGAAATAATACTAGACATTTTTTAGAGAGGGGTTTGAAAGAAGCCATAAAATTAAAAGCTAAAGATGGTAATGAAAAAACATCAATGATAGTTTATAATACAGGACAATATTCAGAAAATGAAATAAATGCGTATAAACAACGAGCAATTGATGCTAAAATTGATTTTTATGAGGTTAAATCTGCTGACGAAATGATTTCTTATATTAATGATCAATCAACGCAATTTCACAATAATGTAGAACCTGGTGGTAGAGGTGGAGATCCGATAACAGACTTTACTTATGTAGGACATGGGAGCCCAAGAGGTTTTCTGGTTGGTTATAATGATAGTGATGATGAACAATTTGATGTTTCGTCTTTCAAAAAGAAATCATTTACAGATAATGCGAACTTCACATTACTAGGTTGTGCTCAAGGATTAAGTTCAAATGATATGAAGAAACATTATCCAAATTCATCAGAAACGCTTTTTGACCAATTACTAAAGTTTACAAATGGGAAAATTGAAGCATACACAGTTACAGTTACATGGGGCGGTGCACTCGGAAATTTTGTGCCATATCACGAAGGTTATTTATATCCTTCTGATAGAAATAATGGTACATTCTCAAGAGATTTTGTTCCTCCTAGTAAACGAAAAGTAATTATGAAAGGAAATTTAAAATAATCAATTAAAAAATTATTTATGTCAAAAAAATATATATTTCTATTTTCACTTTTATTTATTTCATCAATTTTCAAGACTTTATATTCTCAAACAGTAAGTTCAATGCAAATTGGATATTTAGATATTCATAGTTTGGAAAATAAAAGCTTTTATATTATCAATATTGATAAGTTCGGTATTCACTATTTTAAAAATAGAAAAAGGGTGACTTTAAATAAGAATCATACTGATTCTGTTAGAAAATATATTATGAATATGAAGAGAAAAACTATTATATATTATCTTGACATAGCCGATTCTATTTCAGACAATTACAATAAAATA
>CAIZXK010000696.1 GCA_903936865.1 uncultured Bacteroidales bacterium
GAACTTAATATATTTATTTGCAACGAAATTCTTGATGAATACAAAGCAGTAATAACTCGCCCTAAAATAAAGAAATATATTTCCAATCAACGTATTAAGGAAACTATTGAAATTATTAAGTTATCGACTATTAATGAGAATCTGGTTTCAGAAGTTCATATTTCGAGAGATGAAAATGATAATTTTTTATTGGCATTTTCAGTTGATGTAAGTGCAGATTACATAATTACCGGAGATAAAGACTTGCTTGTTCTGGAAAAGTTCAATAATACTAACATAGTAACTTTTGAAGAATTTATGTTATTAAAAAACACTTAAAAAGATTTGTACGATTCTATAAACCTTATTTAATGATGTTTTTAGCCGATTGATAACATGCCTCCACGTTATCCCGTCATTATAGAAAATCGAAAAAAACTGCAATAGTCGGGATGAGACACTTAATCACACACCGACTATTTCCAAAGTTACTAATCAGAAGAATTAATCAAGGAAAAGAGTATAATTTATAATCGGTAAATACCTGTAACCATCAAGCTTCCTCCGCTTTGCGAAGGAAATAAAAACCACTTGGTAGATTTGTGTTTCTTTGCAAGGTATTTGCCAATTCCAAAACCCAATGCAGAGCCAACTATGGCATCTGAAAGCCAATGGGCATTTTCGGTAGTTCGCGATAGTGCAACTCCGGTAGCAAAAGTGTACATTAGTATTGGAATTACTTTGGTTTCTTTGTATTGTTCGGCAACTACTGTCGCCAACGTCCATGCAGCGATACTATGTCCTGATGGGAATGAGGCATAATAATCGGATGAAGTTCCGTTAAACTGCTCTAAAGTCTGTGGAAAGGGTTTCCAGTTAGAAGTTCCATCCACACGTGGACGTTGTCGTCCAGCTATCATTTTCAGCACCGTAACAACTACCGCAGCGTTTACCAACGCATATCCGGCAATAGCTCCGGTTTGCATCAATTTATCATCCTTAATTGCTAATCCGGTAATATACATGGCTGCACTTATTCCTCCAACAACGGGTATTTCGCCACCATCCGTCAAAATTGGACTAAGGTTCTTAACCCATTGGTTATTGTTTTTAAACTGCTGTGTCTTTTGATTGATATCTTCATCAAAAACCATAATAATAGCAGTTGCAAGCGATAAAGGGATAAGATAATGTAAATCTTTTTTCTTGATTCGGAGTGGTGAAGTCCAGATATGTGCCTGATCCTGAAGAAAGGTTTTTCCAAGCCATTGTGGTTTTGGATAGGCATAATCAATATGGGTTTTGTTTATTGCAGAATCTTTTATTTCAACAACTTCCTGAGCAAATAAGTTTGTACTTATTGATATAGCGAGAAAAAATAATAAAGATGAAATACAGAATACAGAATACAAAATACGAAAAACGCAAGAAAGAAGACGATTGATGCTCATGGATAAGTGTTTTGTTTTTAATTAATATGCATTATGCAATGGATTTAAATAACAAAGACGGAAGTCCACTTCGGTCTTCCGTCTTCGATCTTCGGTCTTAAAACTTATTTAATTACTCCAAGTTCTTTACCTACTTTAGTGAATGCAGCGATACATTTATCCAGATTTTCTCTGGTGTGAGCTGCTGAAATCTGAACACGGATTCGTGCTTTGTCTTTTGGTACAACAGGATAGTAGAAACCAATAACATAAATGCCTTCGTTTAATAATCGGGCAGCCATTTCCTGTGAAAGTTTTGCATCGTACAACATTACAGCAACAATAGCAGATTGAGTTGGTTTGCAATCGAAACCGGCTTCCATCATTTTCTGACTGTAATAAGCGGTATTTTCATGTAACTGATCCTGTAATTCATTGGTTTCGCTCATCATATCCACCATTTTGATACCTGCTGCGGCTACCATCGGAGGAATAGAATTTGAGAATAAATAAGGACGGGAACGTTGACGCAACATTTCGATAATTTCTTTTTTACCTGTTGTAAATCCACCGATTGCACCACCAAAAGCTTTACCTAGTGTACCGGTAATAATTTCCATTTTCCCTTTTAAGTTGTATAATTCGGTAACACCTCTTCCTGTTTTACCAACTACTCCAGCTGAGTGCGATTCGTCAACCATTATCATGGCATTGTATTTATTTGCCAGTTCGTAAATCTTGTCAAGCGGAGCCACATTGCCATCCATAGAAAAAACACCATCTGTAACGATAAGTTTGAAACGGCAGTTCTGAGCAGCTATCAGTTGAGCTTCCAAATCAGCCATATCGGCATTGTTGTAACGGAAACGCTGAGCTTTGCACAAACGGACACCATCAATGATGGAAGCATGGTTTAATGCATCAGAAATAATGGCATCCTCTTCGCCCAATAAAGGCTCGAAAACTCCGCCATTTGCATCAAAACAGGCTGCATACAAAATGGTATCTTCTGTACCGAAGAAGTCAGCTATTTTTGCTTCCAGTTCTTTATGCAAATCCTGGGTTCCACAAATAAAACGAACAGATGACATGCCATAACCGCGTGTATCCAGAGCATCTTTAGCTGACTGTATCAATTTGGGATTATTTGACAATCCAAGGTAGTTGTTTGCACAGAAATTAAGAACTTCCTGTCCGGTACTTACTTTTATAGTTGCTCCCTGTGCAGAAACAATAACGCGTTCGTTTTTATATAAACCTGCATTCCTGATTTCGCTGATTTCTTTTTGCAGATATTCTTTAAGGTTATCGTACATAGTGTTTTATTTTAATGTTGTTAAACTGTTTATTTTATGCAAAGTTAAGTATTTTGCTAAAATATGATAATTGTTTTTGAAAAAAGATTTTATATCAAAAAGAATTTATAATATCCATGTAAATCTCCCTCAACATTGGTTAAAAGTACTTCTGAAGTGGTTTTTCCTGATGATTTTGCTTTATCAAAAAAAGTAAAATAAAAATACGCATTGCATTTGAAAATCTTTCTTATTTTTGTAAAAATAAAAGACTTTACCAAATAGCACAATAATAACAACTAGGCACTTCATTGTCAATTTTTTTTATAAGTAGAAACAAGGATGAGTTAGGTTAGTGGCAATTTATAAAAACATTGTAAAAACAATTTAAATGTATTAAATGATAATGAATTTAATTAATTTTATAAAAAAAACAGGTAAACAAATTTTCTTTGTTTATACCGTCATTCATTATGTAATTTATAATCTTTTAAATAAGTTATCTTGGTTACCTGGACAAACAAAA
>CAIZXK010000697.1 GCA_903936865.1 uncultured Bacteroidales bacterium
AAGCTTTTTTTGGGGTTTTTTTTAGGGGTATGGTTTTTTTGGAAAATTTACAACATGTTTAAATTAACAATTGAAAATATAACAAAAAACGGTGAGCTTATCTGTATTTTTACAGGAAAAACCAATGCCATATACTGTAACACTACCCGTAAAACCTTATGTAAAGCGATTTTTGGAAATTAACTACGGTGATCCCGTTGAGCTTAAATGCGACCAGAAATTATATAACTACCTAAGGAGATGCCTTATAAAACCACGAACCACATATGATAATACCAGGTATTCTAAATTTTCCATGTTTTATACAGATAATGTAAACATAGTTATCTCTGAAGATGACTTTTACAGATATGGCTGGGAGTTATCTAGAACTGATATAGTTGCATTTGGAAGAGAGATAGAAGCCAATGCAAAATTCTTTATGAAAAACATAGTTTCATTTTATTGCTCACACATGGATTTTAGCAGAGCCGTTAAATTATTTCAGGATAAATACGGTTTTACAGAAGATATATGGCAGTATGATTCTATCGTTAAGGAGTTTCAGCGAAATGGATTGAAATTTAAAATAGATTTTACAATAGAAATTACAGAAAAAATAGAAAAAATAATTCTGTTGAATTTGTCGGAAAAAAGGACAGTTTCAACGCAAATGGTAAATAACTATGCAGGAAGTAAATATAAACACGGAACAGTTATCGGGATTAGTTGATATATACGCAGTTCCAACGATAAACATAAAGAAAATAGAAAATAAGGTGGTAAGCTGTTATAATCAGGACAATGTTTTCCATTTAATGGCAACAATGGAATCAATATCCCATCAGCAAAACATGGAGCAAACCAAGCCAGGGCAACTTCATAAACCAAAAATATCATTTTATATTCCAGGGCAAACCCTCACTAATGATAAGATACTTAATAAAATGAAAATATATAAATATGTGGTGGTGGTTCGCGATCAACAGGGTAACTATTATATAATAGGTAATATTGAACAAAACCTTAACCTTGAATTTGATTACGCCAACAGTGCCAACTATAGCGGATCGAAAGGATATAATATTGACTTTAGCGGTGAATTAACAGAAGGAATGAAGCCTGTAAACTACCCTTTTACATACGTTTAATGCTTGATTTTCTGTTTTTTTGTCCTTTTAATGTTCATTTTCAAAAAGTTTCTTTGCCGAAAAGTTTTGAAAATGAACAGAATTGCAACTAACGTTTTTAACCAGCATTACTTTATCTCTGCCGATGGTGCTGCTGCATACCTGCCACTTGTAATAAGCATGCTGAAGGGTAACTTTCCAAAAGCTGATTTTTCGGAAAACCGAAAAAGCAACAACGTTTATTTTCTTAATTCAGCGAGCTTTCAACTATCAGAATATGGAGAAGCTCCACCACCCGAAAAAGCACCTCAAAATTCAGTAGCTGTTTTGCCCGTTTTCGATGTCATTACAAAATCTGATCAGAGCTGCGGACCTTCCGGAACCGATACCAAAAAGAAGATATTGGAAAGATGCGGTGCAAATCCAAATATTAACGGTGTTATCCTGCATATATCTTCTCCCGGTGGTGAAGCTTTTGCTTCATTGGATATGTACAAAGCCATTATGGATTTCAAGAGCAAATACAATAAATCGGTAGTAGCTTATGTGGACGACATGGGCTGCAGTGGTGCAATGTATATAGCAGCTGCCTGTGATAAGATTATTTGCAGCGACGAACTTACTCAGGTTGGTTCCATCGGAGTGGTTTCTCATATTTTTGATGAAATTAAAAGCCTTGAAAAAGAAGGTATTATTGTACATGAGATATATGCCGATGAATCGAGTGAGAAAAATATCGAATTCCGTGAAGCCATAAAAGGCAATTACAAACCACTAAAAGAACGTGCATCCGTTTTGGTAAATCGTTTTGTAGCCGATGTAAAAGCCAATCGTCCCGGAATTACCACCACCGAAACAGATCCTTTTAAAGGCAAAACACTGTTTGCTAAAGAAGCTATAAAAATAGGGCTTATTGATGAAATAGGCTCTATGCAACTTGCTGTAAAGCATATAAATTCAATTAATTCTAATACTAATCAACAAACAAATCTGAGCATGAAAATTCCTTTTAAAAGCGGATGGGCTGCAATTTCAGCTTATTTTGCTGCAAAAAAAGACAGTGATGCTGTTACCACAAAAAAAGAAGGTGACTTCTTAACTGAAGAAGATGTTGATCAAATAAATTCGGAGCTGGGCAATAGACAAACATCTATTGATAACCTTACTGCGAAATTAAATGATGCCGGCACAGCGAAAAAAAATGCCGAAGCTGCACAAAAAAAAGCGGAAGACGAACTTAAAGTTGCCAGTGATCTTGTAAAAACCACACAGGAATCATTGGTTGCTGCAGAATCTCAGCTTACAAATGCCACTTCAGCATTAGATGCTATCGACGATAGCGTTAAAACTGCTGCTACAGTTATCGATAAGCTAGCTGCTGTAACTACACTTTTAGCTGCTAAACCAGGTGCAAAACCTTCAGGTGTAAATAGCAATGAAGACAAAAATGCAACGAAAGATAATGTCGATTGGGAAACCATAAACGCATTGCCACACATGCAATAACTCAATAACTTAATAATTTAATAACTATAAAAATGGATGTTTCAGAAATTAAAACAGCTTTTGGTGCTTATTATGAAAAGTCTCAGGCAAATAAAGACCGAATCTTAGCAAAGCTTACTCAGGGTGCCGTTACCCCAAATTATTGTACTCCCATCAAAACGGACGATACCGTTTTTAAACTCAGTGAACTCGTAGTCGGCGACCTGGTTCAGAGTTTTCAAAAAGGATGGACACCCAAAAATGACATTGCTTTTAAAGCCAACGAACTGCGTTTATACCACTTGAAAGTGGATATAGATCTTTTCCCCGATGATATTCAGGCAACGTGGTTAGGCTTCCTTTCATCAGGCAATCTAAATAAAAAGGATGAGCCTTTAATTAAATTCCTGATAGAGAATTCCAATCAGGGCATACTCACCAAAATTAGTTCCAATATGGAGCTGAAAGAATACGGTAAAGGTGTCTATGAATCCCCAACCGGAGGAACTGCAGGTATTACCGGTAAATCAATGAATGGAATTATAAACCTCTTGCAGACTGGTGTTAATAATCTAACAGTCAATTCTATTAATTTACAACCGCTGAATAAGGATACCATCTTCGATCAGGTTGAATTATTTACCGATGGCATTTC
>CAIZXK010000698.1 GCA_903936865.1 uncultured Bacteroidales bacterium
CCATTCAAAACTTGAAATATCCTCAAGTAGATTTTCCTGCTGAAGAGTTTTCAGAACATCCTCAAAACCAGAATTGGTATGAATATATAAATAGGCTTTTTCTTTAGTAACATTGGAAGATAATATCTTCTGATAAAATAAAATAGAAATCAGAAATCCTGCTAAAATCAGAAGTCCTAATCCCCAAATAAGTCTTTTTTTGTTTTTATTCATTCGCTTAAACAATTGAGGATGCAAAGTTAAAAAAAAAGTAGTTTTAAATATGATATTTATTACTCGGGTATAACAATTTCAGCAAGGTGACAGCAAATTGGAAATCTTACTACTATCGTGTCGCAGCATCAAGAAGTTGGCGGCTTTTAGAACAAATATAATTTCGAAGTACCAAATTTCCGTTAACCAAAGATGTGTCTGCGTATCACTTAACCGCCAATTCATTGCAGGTGCTTTTAACTGCTGCTTTATTCCAGCGCTTTCAATTTCTTTCGTGTATCCTCTGCATTTGGATTTATTTCAATTGCTTTTTTATATGCTACGATTGCTTTTTCTTTGTATCCCTTTGCTGCGTAACCATCGCCCAAGCTGTCAAAAGCATTAAATGAAGCTGAATAATTCTTAGTATTTAATTCAAAAAATTTAATTGCTTCGTCTAATTTGTTTGGTACATTTAAAAATTTGTAACCCATTTCATTGATTAGTTGTTCTGGTGGCAATTCCTGAAATCCATTTTGCTCCGAGCGTTTTTGATAGAACTTTACAATCAAGTCAACAGTTGTGTCGGACTTAGCAGGTTTCCAATTTTCGAAGACAAAATTTAATCCATCTTGTGTTGCCTTAACTAATTCAGAATTGTGTGTTTCTTCCGAATAAGCAATATACTTATATCTTAATCCTGTTATTTTTTTTTGTAGAAGCAATGATTGGAGTTTAATAACGCCTTTATGAAATTCAGCACCTTCATTGCCATCGCTAAAAAAAAATGCTTTGTTTTTAAGGGCTTTGTTTTGGAGTAGTGAGTCTGCGTTGGTAAAAATGGATTCTTTGTCCCACCAAAGAGCCGGGCTAACAGCAATGTATGAATTAAACATTTCAGGATGATTTAACAGACAATAAGAAGTCATTAACCCTCCAAGAGAATGACCAAAAAATATTTTGTTGGGCGAAGTGTTGTAATTCTTCTCTACAAATGGCATCAATTCGTCCTTTAAAAATTTCAGGAAATTTTTTCCTCCACCAGAGGTTTTCCAGAAAAGACTATCAGTTGTTCCATCCATATTCAAGAAACTGTGGGAAGTCGTTAAATCACGAGCTCTGTCATATTCGTAATTTCCAATGCCAACAACTATCATAGGCGGAAACTGATTTACTTGATAGAGAAAATCTACAATGCCAGCTACTAAAGCAATCATTTCTCCATCCATTAAATAAATAACCGGAAGCGGTTCAGAATGATTTACAGGGGTATAAACATAAATTTTTCTGTTCTCATTCAAGATAGTTGAATGAATTATTTTAATCTCAGCAATGGTTATTCCAGTACTGTCAACTTTTTGTGCTTGCGAGATATTAGTAATAAGGCAAGTAAAAAGAAGCAGGATAAAATTTGTTTTAAAAAATGTCATAATTATAATGTTTAATGTTTTCAATCCCAAAATCTGTTAGGGGTCGCTCGTAATGATGCCTATCTGTAAAATAAAAACAAGTAAGTAGCAAATTGAATTCATCCTAATTCTAAATCACAAAAGTAAAATCCCTATTTATTATTGAATCTGAAATCAATAAGATCTTTCCCTGAACCTTTAATCAATTCGAAAGACCATTTTGTAATAACAACAGAACTTATAATTCCACTAATACTATCTAGAGAATAAAGCTTAAAATACATTCCTGCTGTAAGAGCAATAATGGCAGTAATACTGGTTAATCCATCTGCAAGCACATGAAGATAAGCCGATCGGATGTTATGATCATGATGCTCGTGATTGTGATGAAGAAAATATGCACTCAACGCATTAACAATTAATCCGATAATAGCAATAATGATAGCTTCATTAAACTTTATTTCCAATGGATTCATTAACCTTTCAAAAGACTGAACTGCCATAATTATGGCAATAATTTGCAGTACAATAGCACTTGTAAAACCTGAAAGAGCAAGCATTTTTGTTTTGCTAAATGAGTAATGCTCCTTACTTGAATATTTGCGGGATACAAAATAAGCAATCCATGCCAATCCGAGAGCAAAAACATGAGAAGCCATGTGATAACCATCTGCCAGCAAAGCCATTGAATTTGTCCAGTAACCAAAAATAATTTCAATTATCATGGTAGCAGCTGTAAGATAAACCACCCAAAGGGTTCGTTTCTCATGAACCAGACTTAAGTCAATCTCATTATTATGATTGTGATTATGATTGTGATTATTCATTTAAAATATTTAAATTATTGATAAAATTCTTATCAGGACTTCAAAAAATTACTTCTTCTTTAAACAACTTCAATCATTATATAGTTTTATAATCTTGTATATTTTGGACAAAATTAACACTTCATTCCGGAGCAAACTGACAGGTTAATTTTGGTATGATTTTTTGAATATGATCTAGCCCGTTAATATGTTGTACAAAATTACTAAAACTTGTGCCATTAGTACTTGACTGCCAAAGGTAAGTGATACTTCCATCTGCTGTGGCAAGGCTTGTACTTGTTAAACC
>CAIZXK010000699.1 GCA_903936865.1 uncultured Bacteroidales bacterium
AAGTGTTTTTGGATTTTTCGGACTTCATACACTTTTGTGGATTCCTCGATCAATAAGTGAATCAAGAAAAAAGAAAAAACATGCAAAAGCAATAGGTGAACAAGTTTATATCCGACGTTTTACCAAGAGTCAAAGAATAACACACATCTTTGTTATACTTAGTTTCTTATTATTAGCTTTAACGGGAATGATGCTTAAATTTGCTCACATGCATTGGGCTAATAGTTTGTCAAAACTTATTGGTGGTGTTGAAATTGCAGGTAATATTCATCGATTTGCAGCTATAATTACCTTTGGTTATTTCTTTTTCCATGTTCTTTCTTTAATTAAACTTAAAAAAGCACAAAACAAAGGAATAGGAGCTTTTATTTTTGGTGCTAATACTCTTATGTTTAACAAACAAGATGTTCTTGACTTTATAGCAACTATCAAGTGGTTTTTATGGATGGGAGAACGTCCGAAATATGGAAGATGGACTTATTGGGAAAAATTTGATTATATGGCCGTTTTCTGGGGTGTTGCTGTAATCGGTTTATCTGGTCTGGTATTATGGTTTCCTGAAGTCTTTACTAAGATACTTCCAGGTTGGGTAATAAATGTTGCTCAGATTATACATAGCGATGAAGCTTTATTGGCAGTTATTTTTATTTTCACCATTCATTTCTTCAATACACACTTACGTCCGGAAGCATTTCCAATGGATACAGTTATTTTTACAGGTCATGTTGAATTGGAAGAATATAAAATTGATAGACCAAAAGAATATGAAGAATTAGAACTTTCGGGTAAATTAGAAAGCAAATTAGTGAAAAAAGAATTTACTTCATCCTGGATGAAAATTGTGAAATTCTTTGGATTCCTGTTCTTATTTACTGGTATAATTCTGGTAATCTTAATAATTTTCTCATTAATTGCGGGGAAATATTAATTTATTTAATTGAAAAATAAAGCCATAGCCTAAAAGCATGGCTTTATTTTTTTAATTAAATCATGAGTATTAAATGCTTTTGATACATCTACTTAAATTGAAAACATACTAAAAATACATATACTAAATAAAATTTAAATCAAATTAAACCAAAAAAACACTATGAAAAAATTTAATTTAATTGTTCTTTTTTTCATTATTACTACATTTACTTTTAACTTTTCTGCTAAAGCTCAGGAAATAAAATGTCTGGATTGTCATGAAAATCTAGTTGAAAAAACAGTTCATGATAAAATTTTAAAATGTGGCGATTGCCATAAAGATATTACTAAAGAGGAACATGTACAAGGTTCGGCCAAAAAAGTAGATTGCAATAATTGTCATGCAACAATTAATGCTCAAATGAAAAATGATGTACATCGCAAATTAATGCATCTGCCCGAATCTAAATCTCCTAATTGTAAATCATGTCATGGCACACATAAAATTGCTTCACCTTCAACGGTTAAGGATAAAGAAAAAACATATTGTGGCAAGTGCCATAAAAACAATGTTTTATTGGCTTCTTATCATACAGTTAATAAAATGGATGAAAGTTGTGCAAAATGCCATAATAAAAAAGATCATAAACTGGAATTATCCAAATCTGTACACAAGAATTTATCTTGTGCCAATTGTCATAGTTATGTGATTAATAATATTAATAATCATAAAAAGGCACCTAAAGATGGTGTATTGGCCGATTGTTATTTATGCCACAGTGCTATTGCTAAGGAACATAAAGAAAGCATACATGGTCTGTCGCTTACAGAAGGTATCAACGAAGCAGCTCAATGCTGGAATTGTCATGGTTCGCACGAAATAGATTCTGTTAAAAGTAAAAAAAGCTGGGTTTATCCGGTAAATTTAACTTCTACCTGCGGTAAATGTCATGATAATCCTGAATTTATTAAGAAATATTCATTATCAAGTATGCAACCCGGTAAACTTTATAATACAAGTGTACATGGTAAATTAGTAATGAATGGGAGTAAAGGTTCCGCATCTTGTGTTACTTGTCATGGTAAACACAACATCAAAAACAGGGTTCAGGCAGAATCAAAGATTTCCGGAATAAATCTTCCCAATACATGCGAGCAGTGTCATAAGGAAATTACAGAAGATTATAAGAAATCCATTCACTGGATTGCAGTTAAAAAAGGAATCCGAAGTGCACCATCTTGTAATGATTGCCATAGTGAACATAGTATTCAGGCAGTTTCTTCAGTAAATAAGCGAGACAAAATGAAGAAAATTCAGGATAATACCTGTCTTCAATGTCATCAGAATTTATTGATGTCGCAACGCTATGGAATGGAAAATATGAATGTGAAGAGTTATCAGGATAGTTATCACGGATTGGTTACATCTCAGGGAGATGAAAGAGCAGCCATGTGTGTTGATTGTCATAATGTACACAAAATATTACCTAAAAGCCATCCCGAATCTTCAACAAATGAAAATAATATATTAAATACCTGCAAAAAATGTCATGTTAATGCAAGTCAGACCTTTTCTATTAGTTATTCTCACAAAACACCGGAGGGTTCAGCTGCAAATATCGAATCAATTGTTGAAACAGTTTATTTCTGGTTAATAGTTGTTGTTATTGGTTGGATGTTTTTACATAATTTGTTGATTTTGATTCACGAATTGCAAACCAGATATAGAAAATCTAAGGATGTATTAAGAATTCCACGTTTTACAAAAAATGAATTGATTCAGCATACCTTGCTTCTTAGCTCATTTATTTTGTTGGCAATTACAGGTTTTGTATTAAAATTCCCCGAAAGTATTGTTGGTGATTTAATGTATTCTTTAGGATTAACAGAACTTGTCCGTCAATGGATTCACAGAATTTCAGCCTTGATAATGATAGGACTATCGGTTTATCATCTTGTTTATTTGATTTTTACATCCAGAGGCCGTGATGTTTTGTTTGGAATATTCCCAAATTTCAGCGATCTAGGTCAAATGAAAGATACTATGTTGTATTATATGCGTCTAAGCAAAAAACATCCTGAATATGATAACTATAATTACATTGAAAAGATGGAATACTGGGCATTAATTTGGGGAACTTTAATTATGGGAATTACAGGTATGGTGCTTTGGTTTCCAACAATTGTAGGAAACTGGGCTCCGGTATGGTTTATTAAAGTAAGTGAAATAGTTCACTTTTATGAAGCAATACTTGCTACGTTGGCCATAGTTGTATGGCATTGGTTCTTTGTAATTTTCCATCCAAAAGAATATCCAATAAGTTTTACTGCAATCAATGGTAAAATGTCTGTAAGTCATTATAAAGAAGAACATCGATTGAAATACTATAAAGTAATTTATGAATTTTTAGAAATGGAAAAAGGTAGAATAAATGAAAAGAAAGTTAGTAATTTTACCAAACTATTTATTGGTGCTATTGAAAAACAAGGAATGACCATGAAAGAATTTGTGGATAATGAATTGGCAAACGATAGCAGATTAAAAGAATATATAGATTCACATTAAGTAAATAATCTGATATTTTGTGTTTATTAAAAAAAGGCTTTCCAATCGGAAGGCCTTTTTAAATATGGTGAAATTTGCTCTTTTGCATAGTTGATGTTTATTTGTTTTTGGAAACTGTGTTTTTGTAAACAAAAGATATTCAGCACTTAAGTATGTCGAAAATCGTTCGCAAGTAATAAACTAATAGCGATTGTATTTCACAATTTGTCGGCATGGTTTCGCTAGTTGGCGATTGTTTACCGACAAATAGTAAAAGGATTCGCCAACTGGCGATTGTCTCCCGACAAATGGTGGCAAGGTTTCGCTAATGAGCAATTGTCTCCCGCCAATGTGCGGCTCAAAATCTATCCAAAAAAACTTAATAAGCATACTTAATTGGATATTATCCCTTTTAAATATCTTATGTTGAAGCTATTGTGTAATATTATAAGCAGGATGTTTTTCATAAGTAATAATAATAGGATGAGATTTTAAAACAATAACTCAACTATTTATTGATGATCGGTTTAAAATTAAAACCTAAACATAAAAGCAATATTGAAACTTAACGTTTTCAATACTCCTAAAATAAAAAAAGGCTACTCATTGAGCAGCCTTTTTTATAAGATTTTGTATTTTTATAATAAAATCAATGCAAGGATAGGTATTATAAATCCTGCCAAAACGAACCAGATGCCTCGTTTACTTAAGCTGTTTTTGCTTTTTGCAATTATAAATAATCCACTTATCGCAATAATTATCATCCCAATACAGAATAAATCAGAAAACCACATCCACCATTTGCCTGGATTATAGTGCAGAAAGTTAACTTCAAAAAATATTGGTCTTTTCGTTATTTTTTCAATATAACCTTCCTTTAAAGCC
>CAIZXK010000700.1 GCA_903936865.1 uncultured Bacteroidales bacterium
GGTTTTCCAACTGCATATTATATAGTAAAAGTTATTACTGATAAGAGTGTTAGTTCTGAAAAAATATTTGTAAAATAAATTAAAAGGAAAGGAATAACAAATGAAAATTTTTAAAAATATATTGGTAATAGCGATAATTACTGTAGCTCCATTATTTATTGAAGCTCAACCAATACCTTCAGGGCCTCCTTCTCAACATGGCACAAGTGGAAATCAGGGTGCTGGTGGTGGAGCTCCTGTTGATGGTGGTTTGAGTATCTTGTTGGCATTTAGTGCATTATATGCCGGTAAAAAGGTGTATCATATAAATAAAACTAAATAAGCAATATTATGGATCATAAAAGGCTGGTATAGTAATATATCGGCCTTTTTTTATTGCTCTCCAATCAAATCGATAATGTGAAAGACCAAGTCAATGATTTGATGACCAAATAAATAATGTGACTGACTAAATAAATAATGTGATTGACTAAATCAATAATGTGACTGACCAAATCAATAATGTGACTGACTAAATCAATAATGTGAAAGACCAAATCAATAATGTGATTGACTAAATCAATAATGTGAAAGACCAAATCAATAATGTGACTGACTAAATCAATAATGTGAAAGACCAAATCAATAATGTGACTGAAAAAACTAAGGGTTTAAGATATCTGAAGAATATAATTTTTTGCTTGATATCCGCATTTTAATTTTATTTTCCACCTGTTACACAAAATATATAACGGAAGAGATTTAAAGTTAGAATTGAAATTTAGCTAAGTTAAATTGCTGAAAATAGTTGGTTTATATGAGAATAATAATACTTTTACATTTAAATTTTGTAATAGAATAATAATATATTAAATTTGTAGAAGCAAAGATTTTAAGCATGTCAATATTAAAACTACATTCATCCACTACTTTAGATATTTATTCTGCATTAACAGAATGTGAACTTGAATTACCGATGATTTCCGGTGGAATAAGTGCAGGATTTCCATCTCCGGCACTCGATTTTATTGATTTAACCATAGATCTGAACAAACAACTTATCAAACATCCTTCAGCAACTTTCTTTGGTAGAGTTAAAGGTCATTCAATGAAAGATGAAGGGATTAATGATGGCGATTTATTGGTAATTGACAAAAGCCTGCAACCTACTGACGGAAAAATTGCAGTTTGCTTTATTGATGGTGAATTTACAATTAAAAAAATAAGATTAGAAAAGGATGCATGCTGGCTAATACCTGCCAACGAGAACTATAAGCCTATTAAAGTTACTTCTGATAACGACTTTTTAATTTGGGGAATGGTTATTCACGTTATAAAATCGTTGTAATGTTTGCATTGGTTGACTGTAATAATTTTTATGCATCCTGCGAAAGGGTATTTAGACCTGATTTGAAAGAAAAACCTATTGTAGTTTTATCGAACAACGATGGTTGTATAATAGCCCGGAGCAACGAAGCCAAATCATTAGGTATTCCTATGGGAGCTCCCGTTTTTGAATACGAAACACTTATTGAAAAGAACAAAGTCAATGTTTTTTCGGCAAACTTTGCATTATATGGCGATATGAGTCAGCGTGTTATGGGTATTTTAGGCGAATATACTCCCGAACTTGAAATATATAGCATCGATGAAGCCTTCATGAAATTACAAGGGTTTGAAAAATTCAATCTTCAGACTTATGCCGAAGAAATTCAATTAAATGTTTCTAAATGGACTGGAATTCCGATAAGTATTGGCATTGCACCAACAAAAGCCTTGTCGAAAGTAGCAAATCGTATTGCCAAAAAATTTCCAAAAGAAACAAAAAGTGTACATATTATTGATACAGAAGAAAAAAGGATTAAAGCATTAAAATGGTTAAAAGTAGAAGATGTATGGGGAATTGGCAGGCAACATTCAAAAAGATTAAATGCCTTAAATATAAACACGGCTTATGATTTTACACAAATGACAGATAGTTGGGTAAGAAAACACTTATCAGTAGTTGGTTTACGTTTAAAACATGATTTAGAGGGAATTCCAACTTTGGATTTTGAAGAGGTTCTCCCCAAAAAAAACATTGCCACCACACGATCCTTTGAAAAACTTTATACCGAATTTGATGAAATAAAGGAAAGAGTTACCACATTTGCAGTTTCATGTTCAGAAAAATTAAGAAGACAAAAATCTGCCTGCAATTCATTAATGGTTTTTTTACACACCAATGGTTACCGTCAGGATCTTCCGCAATACAGCCGTAATATTATTGTAAAACTTCCATTCCCATCAAATTCGAGCATTGAATTAGCAAAGTTTGCAACAGAAGCATTGGCTAAAATTTTTAAAAAAGGGTATTCTTATAAAAAAGCAGGTGTGATTGTTATGGAGTTTTCTCAAGAAGATAATGTTCAACTTAATATATTTGAAAATAGTAATTTAAAACATATTCCACTGATGAAATCAATTGACAGAATCAATGCAATGTATGGGCAGCAGAAAGTACGACTGGCTTCACAAGATATTAAAAAAGTATGGAAAATGAAGCAGTTAAGACTTTCGCCAAGATATACTACAAATATTAATGAAATAATAATAATAAATTGCTGATGTGTTTCCATTCAAAATTATCTAAAAAAGCACAAGTGTTGCAAAATCGCTTTAAAGCTAAGTTTGAGAATGTAGATATTCTTTTACCTGAGATTTATAATGCTTTTCAATATCCAAAAACACCAATAATTACAAATAGAGAAGCTGATAAAATTCAACTCTTTAATTGGGGACTAATACCAGCTTGGGCAAAAGATGATACCATAAAAAAGATGACATTGAATGCCCGAATCGAAACAATTGCAGAAAAGCCTGCATTTAAAGGTTCAATAAAAAACAGATGTCTGATACTAGCAGATGGATTTTATGAATGGCAATGGTTGGATCCAAAAGGCAAAAACAAACAAAAATATTTGATTACATTACCTGATGATGATGCTTTTGCATTTGCCGGACTTTGGAGCGAATGGATTGATAAATCCACTGGTGAATTATTAAAAACCTATACTATTCTTACTACAGAAGCCAATGGACTAATGAGTAAAATACATAATTCAAAAAAACGTATGCCGGTAATAGTAAGCAAGGAAAATGAAAAAAAATGGTTGGAAGGTGATAAAATCAACAGTTTTGATATAGAACTTTTAGCAACAGCTGTTTAAAGTAAGATTTGCTTAATTTTATTATACGGGACTTCTAAAAATTGCTTTTTCTTCGTTGAACTTCAATTTTAAAGTCCTCATTTACATAAGTAAACTGCGGTTTTAAAATCTTGTTCGCCTCGAAAAATCTAATTTTTAAAACCCCTTTATATTATTTATCCTTACAATATCTTATACACATTTATTGGCTTCCAGAAGCATCCTGAATTTATTTTAAACACAAAAAATTATTATCTTATTAACTGCTGATATGTTTCCATCGTATTGATATTATAGAAAATACTTTCATCATCTACTTCAATACTTTCTCTTTTAAATTGCTTTAAAACATCATTAAACTTCAGATTGTATGTATCAATTTTGCAGATATAATCTATTATCATTTTATTGATCAAAACAGGATGTCCACCTTTGTTTTTAATAGTTGGAACAAGGTAAAAATCATTTTTTTTATTAGTAAATAATTTAGTAAGTAATTGAATCTGAGTAAATGGATTATATATTGATTGAACAAAACAAAAATCATAATTTTCAATGGTTTGCAAACCTAATTGAATTGAATAAAGCCTTTCTAATTCAGGTTTATTATTAAGCACAATTAAAACTTTCTCATTTTTATAATTACATAGTTCATTAAACAATTCATTATTAAGTGTTATCACTATTTTTTTGCAACCATATTCAGAATAGGTTTCAATTAACTTATCCAAAAAACTCAGACTCTGGTTATATTTCAACAAAGCCTTATGGCTTCCCATTCTTGTAGAAGACCCTGCAGCTGTGATAAGTGCGGCTGTTTTAAACATTATAATTTGAAATAATTTTAAAAAGAAGTTTTACTAAATACCCTGAATTTTAAAAGAAAAAGCCCTGCCAGTTTAAAAAGGAAGGACTTTATAATTTTTTAGTAAAAATCTGATTTCAAGAAAATTAGTATTCATGCTTCTTATTTTCTTTCTTTGCTTTTTTTTCAGCTCGTTTTTCCTTTAAGCTCTTCTCAGACTTTTTCTTTTCTTCTTTTTGTGCTGATTTTTCTTTTGACATAATATTGTTTTTTTATTGCAAAGATAATCATTTTGATGTATAGAAGTTGAAAGTTCAATTAGTAAATGCGAATTTCTTTTAAAATTTATCAGCAATATTTTTTTTTAGTATTTTGATATAAGCAATTAACAAGATTTAATCACCTTTTATACTACTTACTATTAGTGTAATAAGGTAAAACCTTAAAATTCTTTTTCAATACTCCGTTAAACGTTGACAAAGCTTTTTTAAATTTAAATTTAATCAATTGATTATTAATGTATTATTCAAACAATTGTAAGTATGTCAAAGTTCGCAATTTCATCAACTTATAAGAGTATAACGGAGTATTGCTTTTTAACACAACACTTAAATTAATCAGCTAATTTTCAGTAAACTCTTTTACAAATACCTAAAATCCGCAAGGATTTTTATTAGTGCTTTATTAAATGATAGTTATGGATTTTTGCTGTCATTTAATTATTTTA
>CAIZXK010000701.1 GCA_903936865.1 uncultured Bacteroidales bacterium
ATCTTTTGTAGCTTTTTATGCAAAAGCACAATATAATATGGTTAACAACAATGCACAGACCATAAATATATGTGCTGCTGATTTCTATGATAATTCATCAGGTAACTATGCTGCAAATGCAAATCAAACTATAACTTTTAAAGCAAATACTGTAAATAGTGGTTTGAAAATGAGTTTTAATCAGTTTGATGTTCATACATCTGATACTTTATATGTTTATGATGGTCCCACAATAGCAGATCCTCTTATTGGTAAATTTAATAATACCAATTCATTATCCGGAGGCAATAATATTGTTCAGACAAGTATTTATAATTCTACAAATGCAACCGGAGGAAGTTTGACATTCAAATTTGTAACAAATGCCAGTAATCAAGCAGCTGGTTGGTTTGCTTCACTTGCATGTATTCCTGTATGTCAGTCAATTATATCACGTTTAGATTCATTAACGAATGATCCACTACCTAATGATAGTAATTATCTGGATATTTGCTTAGGAGATCCTATTACATTTGCAGGCAAAGGATTGTTTCCTCAAAATGGAATTATCTATAATCAGAGTAATGCTACTTGCACTTATAATTGGGATTTTGGAGATGGAACAACTGGAACCGGACAAGTTGTTAATCATACATATACACAAAGACGTGGATATGATGTTATGCTTAAAATTACGGATAATATAGGATGTGTAAGCACAAATGCTTTGGGAGCAAGAGTTAGGGTTGCATCTTTTCCAACTATGCATATAAATCCGCTACCTGAAATGTGTTCTAATGAAACTAAAATTATTAACGTAGGTTATATGCAAAATTCAACAGTTGTAGTTGAACCTATTGGATTTACCCAAATTTCAAAACAGGGTTTCGACAGTACAATGTTTATTCCGGATGGACCCAACTGCCCAACTCAGGTATATAATACATTTGTTGTTTTCAATAATTTTCCTCCAGGAGTTACAATTCTAAGTGCAACTGATATTTTATCAATATGTGTAAATATGGAACACTCATTTGCGGGCGATTTAGGTTTTAGAATTTATTGTCCGAATAATCAATTTGCCCAATTGGATCCCAATACACATTCCGGAGGAAATTTCTTAGGATTGCCTGCGGGAGGTGCAAACCATCATTCTCAGGATAATGGTTGCCTACAGCAAAATAATCCTGCTGGTACAGGTTGGAATTATTGCTGGTCTGAATTATATCCAAATAATAATATGACTTTTGATCAGCTTAGTTCAAGTGCAGCTGCAGGAACTGTAATGGTAGCTGGCTCAAGAACAATTGATAGTACAAATCAGATAAATCATACTAATTATATTATGCCACAGGCACCTTTGAGCAGTTTAATTGGTTGTCCGTTAAATGGAGTATGGAATATTGAAATTACAGATGATTATGGTTCTGATAATGGATATATTTTCCATTGGGATTTGCAATTACAAGCTAATTTGATGCCAACAAACTGGACTTATAATGTTTTGGTTGATTCTGTAATTTTTAATGGACCATTTTTAACAACATTAAGTGATACTACTGCAAGTGTTACACCAACAGCTGGTGGTATTTATACATATAATATCGGTTTAGTTGATGAATTTGGTTGTATTTGGGATACTTCTACAACATTAAAGGTAATTCAAATGCCAACTGTTAATTTAGGAAATGATACAGCATTTTGTTTTGGAAATAAAATGACTTTAAATGCTGGAAATCCAGGTGCAACTTATACTTGGGATACACCAACGGGAATTTATTCTACACAAATTGTTGAAACTTCAGATACCATTTTTCTTGAAGTGCCAAATCCATTAAATTATATAGTTTCAGCTTCATTTACTAATACAAGCGGAACATTAGTATGCAATGATTTAGATACTATCGTAGTTACAATAAATCCTATGCCAAGCATAAGCTATAATATCACTCCTCCGTCAGGAGCGGGATGTGAGCCTTTATCAATTACATTTTCCAATGAAACTTCACCAGCAATTCAAAATTATTTATGGGATTTTGGAGATGGAGCAACTGATACAGCCACGGACCCAACTCATGTTTTTAGTGCTGGAACATACACCATATCATTAACAGCCACAACTTTAGAAGGTTGTACAGCAATTTCAACCATTCCAAATTTAATAAAGAGTTATCCTCAGCCCCATGCTGAATTTTCATGGGATCCAGCTATTGGAGTAATTCAAGATCCTCATATTAATTTTACAAATTTAACTGTACCAAATAATCCAAGCTTCTCTTATTTTTGGAATTTTGGAGATGGAGGTATCGATAACACAAAGGATCCTGTGCATATTTTTGGTGCATTGGGTGATTATATCATTACACTTATTGCAATAAGTGATAAAGGATGTGGAGATACTGTTGCACATACAGTCAAAATAATAAATGATATTCTTGAATTTCCAAATATAATTACACCAAATAATGATAATTTTAATGATAAGCTTGTTATTAAAGGATTGTTAGATGGTGGATATCCAGAAAGCGAATTGGTTATTTACAACAGATGGGGTAAAAAAGTATATTCAAAAAATAATTATCAAAATGATTTTGATGGTGAAGGTTTAGCAGATGGAGTATATTTTTATATATTTAAAGGAAAAGGAATTCTAAGAGAATCAGAACATAAAGGGAGTTTACAAATTATGAGATAAAATTCAGTAAAAATATAAATTGGAGGCAGAAATGTAAATTTATTTATATTTCTGCCTTTTTTATTTAATTGGTTATATTTGTGTATTTTGTAGAGATTTTTATAATATTTATAGAAAAATGGAATTATAATTAGAAATCTATAGTTTTTATGTTTTTTTTCTAGTTAGCTAATATTTACTTTTTTTATCACATATTTTTTTTTGATAAATTATTTTATTTAAAATTCATATATTGTGTGTATTACAGTTTTTGTAAATGGAAATAGTAAATATTTTTATATAAAAATTCATAAATTTAAAATAAAAGAGTTTCATATTCAATAATAATGTGTAAATTAGCCAAATATTTCAATATTATAATATGAACAAAGGAACAGTAAAATTCTATAATGAATCGAAAGGATTTGGATTCATTAAAGACGCAAATTCAGAAAAAGAATATTTTGTACATTCATCCGGATTAAAAGACAATATCAAGGAGAATGATGAAGTAACCTTCGATCTTGAGCAAGGGAAAAAAGGATTAAATGCAGTAAATGTTAAGCTAGCTTAGTTTATCCATTATAAAACATTTATAATTTTAAGTCCAGCCGTAGGCTGGACTTTTTTTTATATTTAAACCAATCATGCTATTTGTTAAATATAAGTATATAAATCTTATATAGGTATATAAATCTTTTTTATAGTATAATCTAAATAAAATCTTTTGACTTATAATAAATAGGGATTTAAATATTGTAATTTATTAATAAATGTATTAATTTTGCAAAATAAATCAAATCCAACTTAATTGGATTAGAGTTATTTTATTAATCTAACTTACTTACATTTGTAAATGAAAAACAAATATATTGATTTAATTGAGCAAACTTTTGAATTCCCAAATGATGAATTTAATGTTGCTGATAATGAATTGTATTTTCATGATGTTCCGTTAATGGATATTATTAAGCAATATGGTACACCATTAAAAATTAGTTATTTACCTAAAATAAGTTCTCAAATTCAAAAGGCGAAAAGGATGTTTAATGTCGCTATGGCTAAAGTTGATTACCAAAGTGACTACAATTATTGTTATTGTACTAAAAGTTCACATTTTTCTTTTATAATGGAAGAAGCACTTAAGAATGATATAAATATTGAAACATCTTCAGCTTTTGATATTAATATTATTAATGAACTTCATCTTCAAGGTAAAATAAATAAAGAAAAGTATATCGTTTGTAATGGATTTAAACGACCTCAATATGTTGAGAATATAGCTGAACTGATAAATCAGGGTTTTGAAAATACAATACCTGTTTTGGATAATAAAGATGAAATCAGATTATTAGACGAACAAATTACAGGAAAATGTAAAATAGGAATTAGAATTGCTGCTGAAGAAGAACCTATGTTTGAGTTCTATACTTCTCGCTTGGGTATGAGATATAACGAGATACTTTCCTTTTATCTGGATAAGATTAAAGATAATCCAAAGTTTGAATTAAAAATGCTTCATTTCTTTATTAATACAGGAATAAAAGATTCTGCTTACTATTGGAATGAATTATCCAAGTGTGTTAATATCTATTGTGAATTAAAGAAAATATGCCCTGAGTTAGATTCTTTAAATATAGGTGGTGGTTTTCCAATCAAGAATAATTTAGCATTTAACTATGATTATGAATACATGGCTGAAGAAATAATCGCTCAGATTAAAAATATCTGTGAACAGCAAAAGGTTATGGAACCTCATATTTTTACTGAATTTGGTTCATTTACTGTTGGAGAGAGTGGGGCTACTTTATTTTCAATTATCGATCAAAAACAACAAAATGACAGAGAACTATGGAATATGGTTGATGGTTCTTTTATGACTACATTGCCTGATACCTGGGCA
This sequence comes from uncultured Bacteroidales bacterium, assembly GCA_903936865.1. Classification (GTDB taxonomy): domain Bacteria; phylum Bacteroidota; class Bacteroidia; order Bacteroidales; family JACABE01; genus JACABE01. Next base: position 4,557 of record CAIZXK010000701.1, read on the forward strand.
ATAAATCAACGTTATGTATTGTTGGCAATAAATAATTGGGAGAAAGAGTATCAACGTGTCTTTTTGGGTGGTTTAACTTGTGATAGTCAGGATTTTTATAATGCTGAAGCACATTCCAATGCAGTTTTTTTACCTAAAATTACTGAAGATAGTTTGCAATATATTGGATTTTTTCATACTGGTGCATATCAGGAATCATTGGGTGGATATGGAGGAATACAACATTGCCTGATACCTTCACCAAAACATATTATTATTGATTTAGATGAAGAAGGAGAGTATACTACCAAATTATTTGCAAAAGAACAAACTCATAAATCTATGCTGAAGATATTAGGATATTAAAATTTTATTTAATTTTGTAAATTATAATAAATTAAGAAATAATGAAAAAATCAGATTTATTAAAAGATGTTGTTAAACATATAGATGTCAAATCATTTGATTCTACACCAATTATTAATGCAATGCGTGATATGTCTTTTACATCAAGAGATACTGCTATTGCCACAGATATTTTGGGTATGATGATAAATGAGGATGAGTGCAGTATAATTCTTACATTAGCAGGAAGTACAAGTGCTGCTGGATGCATGCAGGTTTATGTTGATATGGTAAAAGCTAATATGATAGATGCAATTGTAGCTACAGGTGCTTCTATTGTTGATATGGACTTTTTTGAAGCTTTAGGTTACAAACATTACAAAGGATCTCCATTTGTAGATGATAATCAATTGCGTGATTTATACATAGATAGAATTTACGATACTTATATTGATGAAGAGGAATTACAGGCTTGTGATAAAACAATAAAGGAAATAGCTGATTCTTTGGAGAGAAGACCTTATTCATCTCGTGAGTTTATTCGTGAAATGGGTAAATATTTAACTACAAACTCAAAGAAAAAAGATTCATTGGTTCAAGTCTGCTATGAAAATAATGTTCCTATTTTCTGTCCAGCTTTTACTGATAGTAGTGCAGGTTTTGGTTTAGTATTACATCAATGGGAAAATCCAGAAAAGCACATGTCAATAGACTCTGTAAAAGATTTTCTTGAATTGACAAAAATTAAAATGGAAGCACCAACTACCGGTTTATTTATGATTGGTGGAGGTGTGCCAAAAAACTTTACTCAGGATACCGTAATTTGTGCTGAAGTTTTAGGAAAAGATGTACCAATGCATAAATATGCGGTTCAAATAACAGTTGCTGACTCAAGAGATGGAGCTTGTTCAAGTTCTACATTAAAGGAAGCATCTTCTTGGGGTAAAGTAAGTACAATTTATGAGCAAATGGTATTTGCTGAAGCTACATCTGTACTTCCAATAATGATAAGTTATGCTTATAATAATTCAAATTGGAAATTACGAACTAAAAAGGAATGGACAAAAATGCTGGATAAATAAAAGGTATTTTAAATTTAAAAAGCCATCAATTTGCTGATGGCTTTTTTTTTGTAATAAATTGTAGCTTTTTATTGTAAAATAAATATTTTTATAATAAGATGCTATTAATTTGAAAATAGAATGTGTTTTTTTGAAAGTAAATTTATGAAATTTTTGAATAACCTTTCATAATACCACGACTTGATCGCGAAATAAAAGAAAGGATTTCATCGCGTTCAGAAGTAGCAGGCATTTCGGCTTCAATTACATCAATTGCTTGAGTTACATTATATCCTCTTAAATAAATTATACGATAAATATCCTGAATTTCTTTTATTTTTTCAAAACTGAAACCTCTGCGACGAAGACCAATTGAATTAATACCAACATAAGATAATGGTTCTCTTGCACTTTTTGTAAATGGAGGTACATCCTTACGCACCAATGAACCACCAGAAATCATGGTATGAGTTCCAATATTTACAAACTGATGAACAGCTGACAAGCCTCCAATTATAGCCCAATCATCGATTATAATATGTCCAGCAAGGGTTGCGGCATTTGCAAGGATACAATTATTTCCAATAATACAATCGTGTGCTATATGAACATAAGCCATTAACAAACAATTGTTACCAACTACAGTTTCCATATTGGCTTTTGTTCCTCTGTTAATAGTTACAAATTCACGGATTGTTGTGTTATCGCCAATTGTTACAGAAGTTTCTTCTCCATTGTACTTTAAATCCTGAGGTGGAGCAGAAATAACTGCACCAGGAAAAATTTTACAATTTTTTCCTATTCGTGCTCCTTCCATGATTGTAACATTAGGTCCTATCCAGGTACCTTCCCCGATTTCAACATTTTTATCAATAGTAACAAATGGTTCAATTACAACATTTTTGGCTACTCTGGCTTGAGGATTTACGTATGCTAACGGTTGATTCATTTGATTTTAATTATAATTTTTTTAAATATGGTTTAACTTAAAAACCTTTAATTTTTGTTATTTGAGCAAGCATCTCTGCTTCCATAACAACTTTCGTGCCAACATACGCAATGCCTTTCATATTGCATAAACCTCTTCTGATAGGCATTAATAGGTCTAGTCGGAATACCAAAGTATCACCAGGCACCACTTTACTTCTGAATCTTACATTATCAATTTTCAAAAAGTAAGTTGCATAATTTTCCGGATCAGGCACAGAGCTGAGTGCCATAATACCACCGGTTTGTGCCATCGCTTCTATTTGAAGTACTCCAGGCATTACAGGTTCATTGGGGAAATGTCCAACAAAGAAATCTTCGTTCATTGTAACATTTTTAATGCCAACAACATGTTTGTCGCTCATTTCTAGAATTTTATCTACAAGTAAAAATGGGTGTCTATGAGGTAATATTTCTTTAATTTTATTTATATCATACAAAGGTGTTTTATTTAAGTCAAATAATGGAGCATCCTTTTTTGTTTGTTGCTCTAATTTGATTTGTTTTTTTATCAATTTCGCAAATTCAACATTCGTACTATGTCCGGGTCGACTAACAATAACATGTCCTTTTATTCTTTTTCCAATTAATGCTAAATCTCCAATTACATCAAGTAATTTATGACGTGCTGGTTCATTATTGAAGTAAAGTTCAATATTGTTTAATATTCCTTCCTCCAAAACTTCAACTGATGGTTTCTCAAATAAATTAGCCAGTCTGTCAAGTTCTTCTTTTGAAATTACCCGATTAACAAATACTATAGCATTGTTTAAATCGCCACCTTTTATTAAATTATTGTTTAGTAAATATTCAAGTTCATGTAAAAAGACGAATGTTCGGCAAGGAGCAATTTCTTTCTGAAAATCTTCAAGTTTAGATAATGATGCAAATTGTGTATTTAATACTTTTAATTCATAATCAATTAGTACTGAAAGTTTAAATTCATCACATGGAATAATGACCATTTCCACTTTTTTCTCTGGATCAGAAAAAGAAATGTTAGATTTAATTTCAAAATATTCTTTTTCTGCGTCCTGATCAACAATTCCAGCTTGAAGCAAAGCATCAACAATTGGCTTGGAACTTCCATCCAAAATTGGTGCTTCAGAACAATTGAGTTCTATTAGTATATTGTCGATTCCTAATCCAAAACAAGCTGCTAAAGAATGTTCAATCGTGCTAACTTTAACACCATTGACTTCCAAACTTGTTCCTCTTGAAGTATCTGTAACCAAATCAGCATCTGCATCTATTAAAGGAGAATTTTCAATATCGGTTCTTTTGAATTTATATCCAAAATTTATTGGAGCTGGTTTAAATGTAAGTATAACATTTTTACCTGTATGTAATCCTGTTCCAGAAACAGTTACAGGATTGGCTATTGTTTTTTGTTTCTCTGTCATTGTTTGCAAAATTAGAAATATTAGATTAATATCTATATAGATAGTATAAATATTTGCATTTTTTTGCAAAAATACCTAAAAAAGTTAATTTATAAGAATGTTTTTTAGATTATGAAAATATTCTATTTTTAATATCTCTATAATAGTTTGTTTTTGTTGACAATAGAATTTTATAATTTTATAAAAAAATAACGGGACTATTAATATAGCCCCGTTATATAATTAACCAAAAACCAATTTTTATGAAAAATTACACATTTAAAACTTATGATTTATGTGTTTTTTTTAATGATACAAAAATATAATCTAAAAGGCAAGTGTGTTGTTAATGGACGTTAATATATGTTAACAAATGTTAAACATTGATATTGAAGCAGAAACTATCATTAATTTTGTTTTTGATGAATAATAAAAACATAATACTTATAATAATTTTAATGACTTTGGCTTTAATTGGTTTAGTTAGCCTTCAATTGTATTGGATAAAAAGTGCAATTGCTGTTGAAGAGGCCAATTTCCGAAGAAGTGTAAATGAAGCTATCTCAATAGTAATTACAAAGTTAGAGAAAAAAGAAATTAATGAACAATTTAATAAGAATCGAGAAAAAACTAGATTGATAAATACAATAGACTCACTTAATAGGTTGATATTTAAAGAACAACAAAAATACCCTGGGATTGATGAAGAAAGTCAGAATATGTATTTATCAGCTAATGATAAAAAAAATATTGAAATCAGTTCCTGGGAAAATATAAATGGAGAGACTACCTTATATCATGATACAAATATAGTTGTCGAAGAAGAGGAAGAGATTTTACATAAAAATATTGAATTAAAAAACAATATAAAAATTCACAAAGTTGATATTGACAAATCGATTTTAAATGATTATCAAAAAATTATAATACAAAGAGACAAATTATTAAGGAAATCTGCATTATTAGAAGATTTTTTTGTTGATATTTTTAATTTAGGAAGATTTAAACCAATCGAAAAAAGAATAAATCCATATTTACTTGATTCACTTATTTTTCAGGAGTTAACAACAAAAGGTATAAAAACTGAATATGAATTTGGAATTTATAGTCCAACAAAAGGTCAGTTAATTTTACAGAAAACAGGAAAATATAAGGATAATCTGCTAAATAGAAATTTCGCTTATATATTGTTTCCGAGCGATGTTTATATGAATCCTGAATATTTAATGCTTTATTTTCCAAAGGAGAAAAGTTTTTTATTAAATCAATTATGGTTAATGCTCTTTGCTTCAGCTACATTAATAATCATTATTATTTATTCATTTTCTTATACTATTTTTACAATTTTTAAGCAGAAAAAATTATCAGAAATAAAGAATGATTTTGTAAATAATATGACGCATGAGATAAAAACTCCAATTGCAACTATATCTTTGGCTTGTGAAGTTTTGAATGATAATGGGATTGAAAAATCAAATGAATTGATAGCCAATTATATAAATATGATTAAGCATGAAAATAAACGATTGGAAACTTTAGTTGAACATATTTTGCAAACTGCAACAATGGAAAAAGGGCAATTAGTATTATGGAAGGAAGAGATTGATTTACATTTAATAATACCACAAGCTGTAAATAATGTAGGTTTTCATGTTATGCAAAAAAGTGGAAATATAACTCAAAACTTAAACGCCAAAAAATCTACAATAATGGCTGATAAGGTTCATATTACAAATTTGATTTATAATTTGTTGGATAATGCAAATAAATATTCTCCAGAGAAGCCCAAAATAGTAATTTCAACAGAAAATTCATCAACAGGTATCATTATAAAAGTTTCTGATTTTGGAATAGGAATAAGTAAAGCCAATCAAAAAAAAATATTTGAAAAATTTAGTAGAATTTCTACTGGGAACTTGCATAATGTCAAAGGTTTTGGGCTTGGATTAAGTTATGTAAAAGCAATAGTTGACAAACATCAAGGAAAAATTTCAATAGAAAGTGAATTGAAAAAGGGTTCAGTTTTTATTGTATATTTGCCATTTGAATAGAATTTTAAAATAATGAAATATATGGAAAAAAATAAAGTTAAAGTATTATTGGCAGAAGATGATCCAAATCTTGGTAATCTTTTAAAAACATATTTAGAAGCAAAAGGATTTCCAACCAAATTATTTGTTAACGGGCAGGATGCTTTTGATGCATTTAAAGTAGAAGAGTATAACTTCTGTATTGCTGATGTAATGATGCCTATTAAGGATGGTTTTTCTTTAGTTAAAGATATTCGAAAACTTGACAAAAAAGTTCCTATACTTTTTTTAACTGCAAAATCTATGCAGGAAGATAAGTTAAAAGGATTTCAGATTGGTGCTGATGATTATATAACGAAACCATTCAGTATGGAAGAGTTGTTGGTAAGAATGGAAGCAATTCTTAGAAGAACACAAGATTCTGAAAAACAAAATCCGGCTGATAATATTTTCAAAATTGGGAAGTATACTTTTGATTATAATAGGCAGATACTAAATTTTGAAGGTTTAGAACAAAAACTTACTTCTAAGGAAACCGATTTATTGATGATATTATGTCAAAATGCAAATGACGTAGTAGATAGAAGTGTGGCTTTAAATAGGATATGGAAAGACGATAGCTATTTTAATGCAAGAAGTATGGATGTTTATATAACAAAGCTTAGAAAATATCTGAAAGAAGATCCTGAAATTGAGCTTCTTAATGTTCATGGTGTTGGATTTAAGCTAATAATTAGCTAAAATCTTTAACTATATAAAAAAAGCCTAACCAGTTTTATTGGTTAGGCTTTTTTTATAATTAAAAATACATTATCTTCTTTTATCAGTTTTTATCTCTTCTTTTTTATCGGTTTTAGTTGCTGGAGGATTTGAATTTGGTTTAGATTGCTTTGATTCCGATTTTCTTTCAATGTTTGAATTACTTGGTTTATTATTTGGTGAAGTTCTGTTGTTATCAGGTTTTGAAATAATCGGATTATTATTTTTTTGTATTTTATTTTGATTTCTGTTGTAATTTTGATTTTCACGAACATTATTGTTTTCACGAACATTATTGTTTCTATTGTTTAAATACTTATCATTTTGATTATTATTTCGTTGAATATCATTTTTTTGTTTCTCATCATATCTTTTTATATCATTTTGTTTGTTATCCGTTTTTCTGATTTCTGGCAACTTTTTATTAGCATAAGGTGAGTTTGGATTTCTCTTCTTAAATGATTCAGAACCTTTTACAGCCATATCGGGTCTGGAATAAGTAGATTTAAATTCTCCCTTTTCCCTTCTTGATGTTACAAAAGTTGAGTTGGATCTCCTTGGACCATAATATTCTTTGATTCTATTGTATCTGGGTTTATAATAATGTCTGTAATGTCCATGGTAATGATTATTCCAATGATAATGATATCCCCAGTAATAATGGTAGTAGTAAGGATTCCATGAATGCCAGTATGATGGATAATATCCCCAGTACCAAGGTGAATACCAAGGACGATAAACCGGAGCGTAAATATATCTTACCATAGGCCAGTTTGAAATTTCATTTGTTGTATAATTATTTATCACAACATTATTTCCATCATTTGATGAGTAATTATTTCCACCGTTATAGCCTGGATTAGGAGTTCCTGCATTACCATCAATCATATTGGGTTCGATGATATAATTTTTGCCATATAAATCTTCATCACCAATAACCTGTATCTGAATATTATTATTCTCTTTTTGTACAACTATAATTGCAACATCTTGATTTTCTCTTTGGTTAACTGCAATTTGAAGGGTAATTACATGAACATTGTTGTCAACATTATCTATTACTTTGATATAATCTATTTGATTATCACCATTCAAATCAAGGTTATTGATTTTATATTCTTCATTGTTTAAATTTTTTTCAAATAACTCAAGTGTTTCTGATTCCTGAAATAATTTTAAAGTTGCATAAAGATTAAGGTTATCTCCTGGTAACCCTAATGATTCGTAATCGTCGTTATATTGGCTAAATCCTAAACCAGATATTAGCATTAGCGAGAAAACTGATAATAAGATCTTGATTTTCATTTTTTTTATGTTTTTATTATTACTGATTTATTAAAGTTTTTAATCTTAAAGCTTTTGTTTGTTGTAATTTAACAAATTAACTTGCATTTAAGATATTTTACAACTGTATCATAACAATTTCCATGCCGAAAATAAATATTTTTAGCTTATAAATTAATTATGTTTCCATAATATTGATAAACATAAATATAGCAAACTGATTCTTAAAAAATTATGTTTTATATTTTAAAATGATTTGTTTTATTGATTCATCATTTATTATTTTAGCTTTATTACAAATAGGTAAAATTGCTTCAAGTAATGTTTTTTCAAAAGATTCATTTTTGCTAATAGATTTCATGTAAGTATTATAAATAAAATCCTGAATATTTGTTGCTAAATTTAATTTTTCTTTAAATTCCTGATTTTTTATGGTTGAAACAAAATCATTTAATTTGTAATTATACAAGATAAAATTGACATTTTCTTTATAATCAGCAAGTGCTTTTGAATTAAAATTTAACTTTATTGATCTTAGAGTATTATAAGCTTCGTCAATTTTATTTTCAGCAATTAAAATTTTCACTATGATTAATTTTGTTTGAGCATCTGTTGGCGAATATTTAAGAGCTTTATTACAATATTCCAGTGCTTTTTTATAATCTTTCAGATAAAAGTAAATAGTTGACAAATCATTAAATGTTTTTAAATGATAAGGACTGTCTTTTTGTGATTTATCGAAAGTTTCAAGAACCAAATTTAAATCATATTTTTTAATATACATTGATGTTGCCTTAATATCCATTATAGGATCGCCAAATGGTGTAATTGTAGAAAAAGCTGAGTATATTTCATCGGTTATTCTAATGATATCATCATGGTTACCTTTATTATTATTCTCATATATTTTTGTAATACCAATTTCGGATTGAAGTCTTTTGTAAGAGGCATAACTTGTTATTGAAGACAGAATTAAAAAAATTACCGCATATATTTTAATTA
>CAIZXK010000702.1 GCA_903936865.1 uncultured Bacteroidales bacterium
ACCAATAATAAGCAAGGATGAAAATATTAATATATAAATTACTGATTTTTTCATAACTATAAATTGTTAGTTCATACTATTTTTCTAATTCTAAACTATTCTTTTTCAATACATATAAGAACGTAAAAATAGATTTATTATTTTGTTTTATATGAATGTCAAATTCTGAATTTTTATTTCTTAAATTTTTCAACAGTAAAAATAATTATAAAAAACAATAGACTTGAAATAAGAAAAATAATATTCACCATACTGGCAAATGGTGGTGCATTTTCAGGCCAAATCTGACCAGATAATACTACAATATTGAGTAAAATAAGAATTCCTAATGCTATTTTTTTTATTTTTAACATAGATTAATTTTTTTAATTTCTGATTAATTCAATTATTTCTACAAGTTTTTTTGTCAGATTCTTTCTTGAATATCCTGATATATTTTTGTTAGTGTTAAGTATTAATTTCTCAGTTTTCCATAATATAATCAAATTATCAAGATAATTATACATGCCTATTTCATCTTCATAATCAAAAGTTTGTCCTGCATTACATTCAGTAATAATTGAAGCTGCATCTCCATGAATTGGTCCTATACAAATTATCGGTTTTCCTGAGCCCAGGTATTCAAAGAGTTTGCCGGTAAGTATCCCTTCATTTTTTTCCATTCTGGGTATAACCAAGAGCAGTATAGTGCTTTTTTGCAAAGCTTCAACAGATTCTTTATGAGGAATATATTTCCCAAAACTAACGTGATTCTGCAATTCTAATAGCTCAGTTTTTTGTAATAAACTACCACTTACTTTACCAATGAATTTTAAACTTATGTTTAAATCAGTATGGTTGTCGATAATTTTTCTGAATGCTGCTAAAAAAGCATCAATCTGATAGATATCAGCAAAAGTACCGGTATATGTTATTGAAAATTCAGATGCATTTGTATCAACATTTTCAGAAAAATCTGCTTCATCATATCCATTTGGAATAACAACAATTTTATTGGAATCCAGTTTATTTGATTTATTGGAGAATATCCGTTTAATATCCTGACTTACTACTATTAAAGCATCTGTTTCTTCAAGAACTTCTCTTTCCATTTTTGCATCAATTCTACTTGCAATAGGAGTATGTAGCATTTGTTTGTAAAAATAGATATCTGTCCAGGGATCTCTCATATCTGCAATCCATGGAATACCAAATTTCCTTTTCAATTTTAAACCAACCAATTGACTAGAGTGTGGTGGACTGGAGGTTATTATTGCATCTATCTTTTCCGTTTTCAAAATATTCAATGCAGCTTTATATGCATATTTATTCCATCCTTTACGGGCATCTGGTATAAAAAAATTTCCACGAATAAATCGCATCATCTTTTGTACAAAACTTGGATTTGTTTCATTAGCAAAACCAGAATGTGGTATTTCTTTTTTATTTCCTATCAGTTTATAAAATTCAAATGGTTCAAAGGTATTGGTTTTGATTATTCTTGTATCTCTGGGAATATCATTGAGTAAAGATTTATCCGTCAACTGGTAGGAAGCTTTGTTTTCGTCAACTGTTATTACAATCGGTTCAATATCAAATTGTCTTAAATATTTTACGAATTTTAGCATTCGTTGCACACCAGCTCCTCCACTTGGAGGCCAATAATAGGTTATAATCAATACTTTTCTCATGATATTATTATAATAATATGTAAGATTTTTATATAATGCTTATTATTAATATAATCAGCTAGTAGCTATCCGGCTGATATAATTTAGTATATTATAAAAAATCTCACAAAAGTGAATTGTTTTCACTTTTGTGAGATTTTACTTATTTAGATTAATTACTTTTTCTTAGTTGGTTTGTCAATGCTTTTTGCTGAAATGCTATCATTGGTTTTATTGTTTGAAATGAAAACATAAATTTCTTTTCCACACATTCCCAACAACATCAATAAAAGGATAATTGAACTGGCGTAACCTATTTTTTCACCGGTATAATATGATTCAGGTTCAAATTTGAATTCAATCTTATGCTCACCTTGAGGAACAATCAATGCTCTCAATACATAATTTACACGTATATAAGGAATTTCTTTACCATCCAGGAAAGCTTTCCATCCTTTATCATAATATATTTCGGAGAAAACAGTTAATTCATCCTTTTTTGTATTAGCCTGATAAGTTAAGTGATTGGCCTTATAGTTAGTAAGTTTAATACTTGATAAAGAATCTTTTCCTATTTTATAATTTTTAAGATAATCTGTAAATTTCTTATCAACGATTGCTGTAGTAGCTGGTTCAAAATTAGATAATGCAGTAATTTCAGAATCAGGATTTTCAACTAATTTATAATTTTCAACAAACCAGGCATTACCCAACGCAGCAATATTTCGTTGAACTTGAGGTGCTTTATTTGCATCGGGAACAATAAAATATTTGGTATTCAGCATATTTAATACTTTCATATTATTTTTACTGATGTGATATTCGATCAAATCCTGATAGCGGCGTAATTTAGCTCCGTGATAACCACCTATTGATTTGTGGAAATAAGAAGTACTGGCATCATTAAATGGATTTATAGTAATATTATATACACGATAATTGGGATCTTTATCTTCAAGAATCATTAAATCTTCAGCAGTTGCCTGAAATGGGACTTCCACATTTCGCTTGGAAGTAAAATTACTGTTGTCAAAATATCTTTTGTTTACCGGAATCATATCTATCAAAACCAATAGCATCAAAGCAGTGATTGCATAACCAATTTTTAATTTATTTTCAACAAAAGCCCAGATTAATGCAGCTGTTGCCAATATAAAACCTAAAGAACGCCATGCATCCATAGTAAAGTTTGATTTTCTATCGGCTACAATGGCATCCATTAACCATTCAGGGTAAGGTAATTGTGCATCAGCAGCACTTCTGAAGGTAAAGAATGAAGATCCGCCTAATGCAAATATCAAGCATAAACCACCGGTAATGTAAAGTGATATTTTGCCCCATTTCAACACTTCGGATTTATCAACTTTTTTGCTGAAAATATTATTTAAAGCTAAAATTCCCAATAATGGAATTGTTAATTCTGCAATAACAAGAATTGATGCTACTGCCCTGAATTTGGAGTACATTGGGAAATAATCGAAGAAGAATTGTGTAAGAGGCATAAAATTTTTGCCCCACGAAAGAGCAATCGATAATATAGTTGCAGTAAGCAAAGTCCATTTCATTGGACCTTTTACAATAAATAAACCTAAAATAAACAGGAATACAAAAATAGCTCCTGCATAAACCGGACCTGATGTAAATGGTTGGGAACCCCAATACAATGGCATCTGACTAGTTATTTGTTTGATGTTTGGAACTCCATTTTGTTTTAAAACACTATAAGCTTCAGAAGATTCTCCTAATTTTCCACTCGAAGAACCACCTTTGAAATCGGGAATAAGCAAAGTGAAAGTTTCATCCACACCATAACTCCATTGTGTGGCATAGTCCATATCTAATCCCTTGGTTTTTACATCCGAATTTGAAGTTAATTCGGATTTTCCACGAATGGTTTCTTTGGAATATTCATAACTTGTCCATAAATTAGTAACATTTATTGAAACAGCAATAATAACTGAAAATAGTAGTGCAGTAGAGGCCTTAATGAAACCAAGGATTTGTTTATCTTTTATTTTTTGATATAATTCAAAAAGCATATAAATCAAAACCAGAATCATAAGATAATAGGTCATCTGAATATGATTCATTTTTATTTCCAAAGCTAAAAATAAAGCGGTAAGAACAGCTCCCCATAGATATTTACCTCTCATTGCAAGAATAATTCCAGCAAAAACAGGAGCCATATATCCTATAGCCAGTGCTTTGGTATTATGACCAGCTTCTAAAATAATAAAGAAATAGGTTGAAAAACCAAAAGCCAATGCACCAATAATACTAAGCCATGGATTAACTCTTAAAACCAAAAGTAAAATGAAAAACCCTATGAAATAAAGGAAAATCATATTTGCTGGAGAAGGTAATGAAAATAAACTCATAGCATTACCAAAAAAAGCTATAATATTATTTGATGGAGTAAGCAAGCTTATCATATATGCTGGCATTCCTCCAAACATTGAATTTGTCCATAAAGGTTCTTCTCCATTGTTTGCAGTACGAAAGTCCAGAATTTCTTTGGCAGCACCAGTCCAGCTCATGGTATCACTTTGTCTGAGACTTTTGCCTTCCATTATTGGGCTTAGATAAGCTAACGTTACTATCAAAAAGATAATAATTGCTGCAAAATAGGGTAGTAGATTCTTAAAATTGATATTCTTCATACGATTTATTAATTTGTATTTCAACTATTTGTTTTCTATTTCTTCATAATCTATGTATTCACCGATTTTATCAGAATCGGTTTTTACTTTTGTCTTATTTTCAGGTACAAATTCCACATTGGTTTCTCCTTCTTTACGATTTGGATTTATATGAGGATTTTGCTGATAAAACTTTTGCTGGAATCTCTTTAAAAAATACTTCAGTAAATAGGGAAGTATAAATCTTGCAAACATACGGAATGCAAAGTAAATGAGTATAATCCAAAGGATAAATTCTAACATTTTTAATTGATTTTGTATTGCGGCAAATGTACAAAAAAAAATAATATGTAAAATTGAAATAAAGTTATTAAGTTATTGGATTACTATGATTTTTACTTATGTTATTATTTATTGAAGAATTTTAACTTAAAAAATTATTTGCATTA
>CAIZXK010000703.1 GCA_903936865.1 uncultured Bacteroidales bacterium
CATAGAATCATTTGTTACATTTACATGTGCATCGGGTGGTGCATAAACCTCAACCGGACCATAGCTTTTGAAAGGAGCACCACATTCATTTTTTGTTGTAAGAACAATATTGTAAGGCAGTTGTGAATTATTAATGCAAGTAGTTGAAGTATAAGTATGAAATAAGGTATCTCCGGGTAATGCGCCCAAAGCTAATGTATCAATAACATTATCACCCCAATTGATGAAAGTGAGTGTATTTGGAGTAACTCCTGAACTATTATTTACAGTATAAACCGTAAAAGGAATACATCCAGCACTAAATGGTAATGATGCAAATTCAGGTAACGGAATGGTTATTATTTCAAATGTATCCCTGAATGTACTGATACATCCATTGATACCTGTAGCCTGAATGCTTATAGGATAGTTGCTGATAACACTATAAACGTGCTGAACCGGAGTTGTATAGTCAAAAGTTGAAGTTACCGGAATAAAACCACCACCATCGCCCCAGTTAATCTGATAAGAAGCAATACTTGATAAGTCGGAGAAATTATAAATAATTGCTGTATCACTAACCGTTCCAATAACATTCTCGCATCTTCTGAAATTTCCATTTTCAAGAAAATCAATAAATGGGCGTTGCTTTATAACTAAAGGATGTGTAATGGAATCAATGCATCCATTGGCATCTATAACTTCCAGCTTTATTTCAAAAGTCTGGTATCCGATTCCAACTGCTGCACTAAAATAATGAGAAGGGCTTGTTGCCGAATTGCTTATAGCATCATAAACCGGACCATCACGAAAATACCATTTATATGTTAACCCACTTCCTGTTGAAATATTGGTAAATGTAATTAATTGTCCGGCACATACACTGTCAAAATTTGCGGAAAACTGGGCTGAAGGAGGCTGTAAAACCTGAATGTTATGCGTTTTTACAATTGTACAACCCGAACTATGAGTTAAGGTTAAAGTAACAGTATAATTACCAAAAGCACTATAGTTATGAGAGGGATTAAGAAGAGCAGAAGTATTTCCATCACCAAAGGTCCATAACGATGAAGTTATTGAACCACTATGGATTATTGAAGTGTTTGTAAAACTGAAATTTTTGGTATTACATAACTGCGAACCCGAAAAATCAGCTTCAATAATATTAGTAGAACATGGTTGAGCAAATCCATTTATTGAATTCACAACAAGTAATACAAAAATAAAAAAAACAACATATCTTGACCATATATAGTTCTTTATATGAAATACAAACATAACCCTCCTCTCGTTTTTCAGTACAGCTTTATTATCAGAGCTTCTAAAAATAATTAAATGAACTTCAGCTTCAAAACATATGGATTATGACTTAAATCCTTGTTCAAATTAAAAAATACTACTTTTAGCCCTCCTGCTTATTCAAAAATCCTGTCATTAAAATTTATATTCAATAAACAAAGTTAATTAAAATTTGGACTAACACTTCATTCATCTATAGCAATCTTGTTAACAACGTTGTAAATAAATTCACTTTTTTTAAGAATAAAAAAATCAGCACTTTAAAAACATTAATATTTAAAATTCTTTAGTTACTAACAACTGATTAACAATGAATAAATCTGTTTGCAATATTAACAATAGTAAGTTTAAAAATCTTTACATAATTCTTTAAATTTTTTACAAGATTAAAGGTTGATATATATCAATAGGTTAATAGGATATCTTCAGATTACAATCAAAAAGATTGTAATTTTCATAATTTTACATTAATAATCAAGCTTAATCTTTTGTTTATAAGGTTATAAAGGTATTCAAAACCTATAAGAATTAAAATTCAGAAAAAAATGAAGTACTTAATTAATAATGTATTATAATTCAATAATATTTGTTATTTTTGACAACATAACTATTGGGTTTGTACTGTTATTGGAAATTTTATTTAACTATTTCAATAACAATACAATATCAAAACTCTTTCATTTCTTTCAACAACTATTTTTTGCTATTTTTAAGTATTTTTTTGTAAGATAATTCATTTTGGTTCATATAAATAGCTATGGAATTTATAAAAATTTCTTCTGAGCAGAAGATTAAAGAATTATTTGATAATCATTTTCACAATCTGGTGTTTCATTCAGTTAAGATTACAAATGATTACAACCAGTCCGAAGAGATTGTTCAGGATGTTTTTGTTAAAATATGGCAGAATTTTGAGCAAAGCGGACATATTTCCGACTTCAAATCCTATCTCTACAGAGCAGTTCACAATTCAAGTCTTAATTACCTGCGCCACATTAAAATCAAACAAAAATACAACGAAGAAATTACAAAAACTTATAATGATATTGATAATTCGACAGAAGAAACTTTAGTAGAAAACGAAAATACGAACAGAATACACCTGGCAATAAACAAACTGCCTGATAATTGGAAAGAAGCCATTATTCTAAGCAAATACGACAAACTCAAATATCACGAAATTGCAATAAAGATGAATATTTCACAAAAAACTGTAGAAAAATACATTTCAAAAGCCCTGCAATTTATGCGTAAAGAGTTAACTGATCTTTTTATTACAATGGCAATAATAATTAATTTTATAAGATAAGTGTAGGGTAAAATAAAAAACGAGTGTTTTATATTTAGAAAGCAATGAAAAAAGCAAAGGAACATATTGATGAAACCATATTACTCAAAATAATTGAGAATAGGGCCGATGAAAATGAGCAACTTATTTTTAATAGTTGGATTAAATCTTCTGATATGCATGCGGCAGAGTATGAACAACTAAAAAAAGTTTATCATTTAGCATCTATCGATACATTAATCAAACAGAAAAATTGGCAATCAGTGGTACAAAAAGTTAAAAATGATAAGGCGGTGCCAGATTATATTGAACTACCCGCAGAACAAGTTCCAACATATAAATTACAAATGAGAACTTATCTGCGATATGCTGCCATGCTATTGGTTATTCTGGGAGTTTCCTTCCTTATCAAAACCATTGTTTTCGATTCTCAGCAGCTTACCATTTCGGGTAAGGATATGAAGCCACATGAAGCTTACGTACTTGCTGATGGTTCGAAAGTTTACCTGAATGGGAATTCAGAAATTTCATTTTCAAAGAAATTTGGAATAAAAGAACGGAAAATATCACTTAAAGGTGAAGCTTTTTTTGAAGTTCAGAGAAATAAGAAAATTCCATTTAGTATCATAACAAACAAAACCACCACAGAAGTTTTAGGAACAAGTTTTAATGTGTATTCAGATTTATCCGGAAAAGTTAAAGTATCAGTTGTTACTGGAGTTGTAGGTTTTTATTCAGACAAAAAAGAAAACGGGCTAAAGCTCAAAGCAGGAGAACAGGGATTATTTAATCCTGAACTGCAAAAAATTGTAAAGGATAAAAATGTTGACATGAATTTACTGGCATGGAAAACCGGAATTCTGTATTTCAACGAAACTCCGCTTACGGATGCATTTGGTTTACTTCAAAAGCAATATTCACATGTATTTGTTTTTGAACCCAAACAAGAAAGCATACCTACAATAACTACAACAATTGATAATCAGACACTGGAAGCTGTTTTGGAGGAATTAAACCTTTTATTAAACACCAAAAATGTTACCAGAAATGACACGATTTTTTTTGAATCCCTCGTTAAATAAATTTATAATTCTTTCTTGTTTATTTTTTTCAGTACAGTTATGTTTTGCACAAACTGAATTACTTGACCTTAAAATAAATGTACCTGATTACAAAGGAACTGCAAAAGAAATGCTGGAAAAAATAAGTAAAGATGAATACATTGTTTTTGCTTATTCGAGTGAAATCTCACTGAATTATGAAGTTAGTTTTAGAAAGAAACGACTGATTTTAAAAGAATTTCTTGAGATTCTGTTTAAAGGAAAACAAATCGGATATAAAGTAAGCGGGGATAAAGTTCTGCTTTTCAATATCAAAGAACATACAAACCATGCTGAAAAAACAACTCAAATTATAGTAAAAGGGATAGTAAAAGATTCTCTGACAAAGGAAGCGCTGGGTTTTTGCAATATTGCTTTAAAGGGAACAAAGAAAGGAGCAATTACAAATTCAGAAGGCGTTTTCAGCATTACGGTTGACAATCCGAAAGACATATTGCTACTATCCTATTTAGGCTATGAACCCCGGTCGGTTGAAGCTACAGTTTTATTAAAGAAACATGATATTTATCTACAGAAAAAAGATGTAGTTTTAAAAGAAGTAGTTATTCATTCAAATGATAATTATTTGTATGATTTGATAGATAAATGCAGGAATAAGCTGAAAGAAAATAAAGCAGAAATAACAGCAAAAGTTTATTTCGGACTGGAAACCCGATTAAAATTACTTGCCGGCGAGTACTCAACGGATAGCAATTGGATAGTTTTGAAATTTGACACAAATCAATTGAAGGAAGAAAAACCGGTAGAATTACTTGAATGTCTTTATAATGCAGAAATTGAGGGTGATAAAGTAAAGGAATTGGGATTTAAAAATGGAAGAATGGCTTTGGCCAGCAATGATAATTATTTTATAAATATGGGTTCATCTATTGCAATCAGTGAATTATCGCTTATAAAGGATAATGGAATGTATCCGCTGATTCCATTACAATTGAATAAAAAAGGAATGAAAAAGAATTTTATTGTCGAAGCTGGTTTCTTCGATGGCAAAAATTACTCCGTTAAGTTTTATCCTAAAAACAATAATAAAAATGCCTTTAGCGGCGAAGTATGGATTGATGGCAACAATTATAACCTGATTAAAATACATTTAAAGGCTGAAAATACAGAAATACATCCTTTTTTGCCCAATTTCCCAAGAGATACAATAAAAGATGTATCCTTCGATATAACAAACACATACAGAACAGAACAGGATTTATCCTTTCCCGATCATTTTGTTTTTAACTATAGTATTACCTATTTAAGCCGAAAAGATAGCAGTATGTTTCTCACACAAAAAAGACTCAACAGTATTATAAAGTCAAGAAGTATAATGTATTTTTACGATTACGACAAACCATTTATACTACCTTATTTTGATTATACTAATAATCTGTTTGGTAGAGACGATAGTTATAAAATTTCCTTTATCCCTTATAATGAAGCATTATGGAACAGCGAGAATATTGTATTACATACAGAAAAACAAAAGAAAGAATACGGATTACTTTCAAATAATGGTCAATTAAAAGATTATCGGCAAGGGAATTATAGTTCGGGATTTATGGCAAACCTGCCAGGTTATAGCTTAAACATAGCACATTTTGCATTTTATTATCCTTATTGGGATTCATTAAAACGAGTAATTCCATCAAGAAACGGTGAGAATTTTAAAACCTTATCAAAAGAAGAAATCAACTCACATATTAAGAGTGATCTGTACAAACTTAAAGCTCAGATATTGCTCGATATTGTTGAATCAGGCGATTCATTGCAATGTAAAACCTACACTGTATTTGATAATGAGCAAACATTTTATTATTTGCCGACAAACTTTTATACTAATGCTTTTCTGAATATATATTTTGATATCTGGGAAATTGAAAGACGAAAAATGCAGCAAAAGCTTGATACATTAAATCTTAACCTGACTCAGATTAATAATATCTATAAGACTTGTATTGATAATTTGAATGTGGTTTCAGAAAAATATATTAAAGAAGTGGATGTAGGTGAAAATGAAAAAATGTTGAAGAAATGGAATGATTATGTCCTTGAAAAATTAAATATTGATAACATGAAGTTAGTGGAAAACAGTAATAAAACAAAATAAATCAACTAAATACTATTTATATAATGGAAAACAAAATAAAAAAAACATTCAGATTCGGTGAAGAAGTTGAAGGGTATAACATCCCTGTTTTAAATGAGCGTGAAATACGGGCTGCTGCCGGAATTTTATTTTTAGCAACTTTTTTGTCATTAATGTTTGCCATTTTTAAAGCGAACTTTATTCCTATAAAATATGTAATCACCTTCTTTCTTACAGATTTTATAATACGTGTTTTTATAAGTCCCAACTTTTCACCAACATTGATTGTAGCACGATTGATTGTTGGAAATCAAACACCCGAATATGTAGGTGCTGCCCAGAAAAAGTTTGCATGGGTTATTGGAGTACTATTAGCAGCTACTATGTTCGTGTTTTTTATAATCGTAAATGCTTATAGCTTTATTACAGGCATCATTTGCCTGATCTGTCTGATATTCCTGTTTTTCGAATCGGTATTCGGCATTTGTCTGGGCTGTATGTTTTATCCAATGTTTTATAAAAACAAAATGCAGCTTTGTCCGGGTGATGTATGTGAAGTAAAGGAAAAACAGGATATTCAAAAAGTCTCAAAGAGTCAATTGCTTATTTTGCTGACTTTTATAGGGTTTGTAATTCTGGTTGTTTATTTTATGAATGATAAATTTACGGTTCAACCCAATGAGTTGACAGGAAATGCCATGGCAGAACAGAGGAAATAATATTTCAAATTTTACTTTAAAAATTCTTTAGGTATGATGTACAACGTATATGATGCAAGCCCTAACTATTTCAAAAATTTCAATACAATAATTAATGTAATTAAATATATATCAAATTAATACCAAATAAAAAATCAATAGTAATTAAAAAAATCAACAATTAAAAAGTCAACTAAAATGAAAAAAGTACAGTTAATCACATTAGGTTTATTATGCAGTTTTGCTTACGGACAAGATACTGCTTTTTTAGAAGTCAATTATATAAAACTAAACAGTAAGGAATTGGCAACTAATAATAAAACAACTTATTATAATGCAAAAGAAGGGAAAAATAGTAGTCAAAAAACATTTTATCTTTCAGGAAAAACGGAATCGGAAACTAACTTTCTGAATAATATTGAGGATATAAGAAACGGAAGCAGTATAAAGTGGTATGAAAACGGACAAATTAAAAGTCTTATAAATTATACGAACGACACTATTGACGGAACTTTAGTTACTTTTTGGGAAAACGGAAATCCCAAAAGGCAGGATGTTTATAAAATGGGAAAACTAATGGAAGGTAATTGCTATGATAAGGATGGAAATGAAGTAAAATATTATAACTATGAAATAATGCCTGAATTTATCGGAGGAACAAAAGCAATGTTTTCATATTTGAAAAAAGAAATTCACTATCCAGTTGAAGCTATTGAAAATAATTATACCGGGAAAGTTATTGTTAGTTTTACAGTTAGTGAAAAAGGGAAAATATCTGATGAAAAAATAATGAAAGGAAATGCAGATTGTCTTAATAATGAAGCTTTACGATTAGTAAAACAAATGCCTGAATGGAATCCGGGACAATTGGATGGTGAATTTGTAAAAATGCAGGTTGGAGTACCGATATTATTCTTAATTGCTGATTAACAATGCTGATATCTTGCGTTGGCTATTTTGATGAAATCAATATTTTAATCTGACAGGGGATTGCTTTAATTCCCTGTTATAGTCTTTTTGATAGAAAAAGATGAACGGAAAAAAACATATACCACTGTTATTAACTTTTTCGATATTACTATTGATAAGCAGTTCTGAAAATGAACAAAAAAATGAATTTCAATCTGTAAAAGTTAATAAATTCTTCAACCTAAACTATGCTGAAAATCCTGATAAAACAGCTGATTTAAAACCGGATACTATCTCATATAAACTCTACAAGAACACGATAATACCCCGTACTTACGTAAATAAAACTACACTTACTCTCTTGCCTGTTATGTTATAGCCTGATATCCATAGTTTTTCTATCTGCCATGAATTCTATAAATAAAAAAAAATACAGTATGTATCTGAAAAATTCTGGTAATTATCCATTTGTAATTAAATATTTCTTAAGTTTGTATTACAATAATTAGTTATACTTTGACAACGTTTTTATTATAAAAGTTTAACAGCATATTATTTAATTAAACAGGTATTGTATTGGCATGAAAAGACTGTAATGGATTTCTTGCTAATGTATTAAACCTGAAATAAATATTTCAATAAATTACAAAGCGGAATTGACGTAAAGGGAAATAATTTAAAAACAATTTGTTACAGAAGAAAATGTATTAATAATTTTTGAATAAACAAATAAGAAATGATCAGATTAGTTGAAAATGAAAAAACAGAATTCAAATCCATAGTAAACAATAAATTGGAAAAAGAAATAGTTGCCTTTCTGAATTCAAAAACCGGAGGTGATATTTATATCGGAATAGCTGATGATGGTTCTGTTTTGGGTGTTGAAGAACAAGATAAAATTCAACTTACAATTACCGATCGTATCAAAAACAATATATTACCCACTACATTAGGACTTTTCGATGTGTATAGTGAAGAAATTGAAAACAAAACCATTATTCATATTGTTATTTCAAGCGGAACAGAAAAACCATATTATATCAAAACGTTAGGTATGTCGCCGGCAGGTTGTTATATGCGGATTGGCAGTGGGCTAAAGCAGATGGATATTTCAATGATAGATCGTTTGTATGCTTC
>CAIZXK010000704.1 GCA_903936865.1 uncultured Bacteroidales bacterium
ATAAAGAATATAAAATTATAAGAATTAATGATGGCAAAGAATGTTGGTTGCATGGAAAAGCAAAGCTTATTTTTGATAGCAGCAATCAACCTATTAAACTGATAGGAACCATCATCGATATCAGCGAACGCAAACAATCGGAAAAACAGCTGAACCTGTTGAAAAGAGCCTTGGACCAAAGTCCGGTTACTGTTGTAATAACCAATAAGGAGGGAAATGTTGAATATGCAAATCCAAGATTTATTGAAACTACCGGTTATTCTATAAGTGAAATAATGGGAAGAAATCCGAACGTGTTAAAATCAGGCGAACAATCAGAAGAATTTTACGAAAATCTATGGAATACTATTTTATCTGGCAGCAATTGGTATGGAGAATTTCACAATAGAAAGAAAAATGGCGAATTATATTGGGAAAGTGCAGTAATATCTCCTATTGCAAATAGTAATGGCAAAATAGCCTATTTTATTGCAATAAAAGAAGATATTACCGAAAAGAAAAAAATGCTCGAGGATTTAATTAATGCGAAAGACCGTGCCGAAGAAAGCGATCGGCTAAAATCAGCATTCCTTGCAAATATGAGCCATGAAATCAGAACACCGATGAATGGTATTTTAGGCTTTGCCGAATTACTTAAAGAGCCTGAGCTTACAGGAGAGCAACAGCAAAATTACATTGGAATTATCGAAAAAAGTGGTGCCCGCATGCTTAATATCATTAATGATATCATTGATATTTCAAAGATTGAAGCCGGCTTAATGAAAGTAGAAATGCAGGAATCAAATGTTATAGAGCAAATAGAATATATTTATACTTTTTTTAAGCCCGAAGTTGAAAACAAAGGAATGCAACTTATTATCAACAATAAATTATCGGCAAAGGAAGCAATCGTTTATACCGATCGTGAAAAACTATATGCCATACTCACCAATCTGGTGAAAAATGCCATAAAATATAGCAATACAGGCTACATAGAAATAGGTTGTGAAAAAATTAAAACATCACAAAATCAGGAAAATGAGCAAGAGCACACGTTATTACGTTTTTTTGTTAAAGATACCGGAATAGGAATTCCAACTGATCGCCAGCAAGCTATTTTTGAGCGGTTTATTCAGGCTGATATTGAAGATGAAATGGCAAGGCAGGGAGCCGGATTGGGATTGGCAATTACAAAATCATACCTCGCTATGATGGGTGGTGAAATTTGGGTGGAAAGTGAAGTAGGAATTGGTTCCTGCTTTTATTTCACGTTACCTTGTATTGCAAAAATGGAAGAAAAAATCCATAACATTAATGCCCGTACCGATATTCAGAATTATGCTTATAATCTTAAAATTCTTATTGCAGAAGATGAT
Source organism: uncultured Bacteroidales bacterium (assembly GCA_903936865.1). Classification (GTDB taxonomy): domain Bacteria; phylum Bacteroidota; class Bacteroidia; order Bacteroidales; family JACABE01; genus JACABE01. Next base: position 1,356 of record CAIZXK010000704.1, read on the forward strand.
GAAACTTCGGAAATGTTATTATCTATAATTGCCGGATCGTATAGCAGGGAAATTATTAAAGTAAAAAATGGAAATGAAGCCATTGAAGCTTGCCACAGTAATCCGGATATTGACCTGATATTAATGGATATTCAAATGCCCAAAATGGGTGGATACGAAGCTGCACGTCAAATACGTAAGTTCAATAAGCAGGTAGTAATCATTGCTCAGACTGCTTTTGGTTTGTTCGGCGACAAAGAAAAAGCAATTCAGGCAGGATGCAATGATTATTTGGCTAAGCCGATAAATAAAGCCGAATTTATAAAATTAATTTATAAGTATTTCGATAATACATGCTTATTAAATCAATAAATAATTGTGGCTGATTTGCTTTGAACACTACTTCGTTAAGTATTTATAAGTCGCTGATATTAATAATTTTGACAAAGTTATTATATAAAACTTTCTCAAAGTTTAACTTGCTATTATATAAGGGATTCTAAAAATTAGATTTTTTGAGGCGATCAAAATTATTAAAACCACAGTCCCGATTTATCGGGATGAAGATAAAATTGAAGTTCAACAAAGAAAAAGCAATTTTTAGAAGTCCCGATATGTAAGTTGAAAATATAAAGTTAGGCTAAGCCATATTAAAGACTGGTTTGCAAAAGCAACGCTCCTAATAGCGTTGCTGAATACAAAAATTGCAATTATGACTTCAGCCTAAAATGTAAAAGTTTTTAAACCAAAATCTTTTATTAATCTCATTTCATAACGTTTTTTACCTGTGCTCAATAATTCCGAAATCGGATACTGTATTCCGAAATCGTAATGTTATTTCTGTAGAATTGACTGGTTTTTCTCCATTATAATCGTGTAATTGTTTGTTTCTTATTTTATTACGATTTCGTAAGTTTTTATGAGCTGTTTTTTTATAATTTTCTTGATTTATAAGTAGTTAAGAAAATGGTATGAGTTTTGCTATATAAGAAT
>CAIZXK010000705.1 GCA_903936865.1 uncultured Bacteroidales bacterium
AACCTACTGCATCTGCTTATTTATCAAGATTTGAGGAAGTTGTAAACAGTGAAACAAGTATGGAATATGAAGATTTTGTTTCGTTGCCAACAGGGAATAAATGGTTTCTTTCAAATCATTCTAAAATTAAAAATGAGGATGGTGAAATAATTGGTATTCAAGTATTGGCACATGATATAACTGAACGCAAACAGGCTGAAAACGAATTAAAGGCAAGCGAAACCAGATTCCGTAATTTACTTCAGGATGTAGAAACGGTTTCTGTTCAGGGTTATGCACCCGATGGCACCACACAATACTGGAATAAAGCTTCCGAAAAATTATATGGATATTCGGCTGAAGAAGCTATTGGAAAAAACCTGGTCGATTTAATTATTCCACCAGATATGCGCGAAAATATAAGTGGAGCAATAATTGAAATGGCAAAAACAGGAGTTCCGGTTCCAGCATCCGAATTATCGCTAATGCGAAAAGATGGTTCGCAGGTATCCGTATTTTCCAGTCATACCATTGTTCAGATACCAGATAAGTTACAGGAACTGTTTTGCATCGATATTGATCTGTCGGAACTAAAAAAAGCTGAAATAGCAATTCAGAAAAGAGAAACACAAATCAATCAATTGCTTCAAACTACCGATCAGGGTATTTATGGAATCGATATGAATGGATGCTGTACTTTTATTAATAAATCAGGGCTTAATGCATTGGGTTATCAGTTAGAAGAATGTCTGGGTAAAAACATGCACGATTTAATTCATCATCATAAGTTGGATAATTCAATATATAAAGTTGAAGATTGTCCTATTTTTAGAGCAAAGGATACAGGCAAAGGAAATAAAATCAGCAATGAAATATTTTGGAAAAAAGATGGAACTGCTTTCTTTATTGAATACTCTTCGTTCCCGATTATTGAGAATGGTGAGATTCAAGGTTCAGTAATCACTTTTTCTGATATTACCGAACGAAAACAGATAGAGGAAAAACTTCGTGAAAGTGAAGAAAGATTCAGGGAAATGTCTGATCTTTTACCTCAGATTATTTTTGAAACAGACGAATTGGGAAATCTTACTTATGTAAATAAACAAGCATATTCAATTTTAAGATATCCTGCTAATTTTAATGCGAAAGGAATAAATACAATAAGTTTATATATACCCGAAGACCAATCCAGAGCAATCGAAAACATAAAAAAGAGGCTGATAGTCGATACCGAAGAAAATAATGAATATACAATGATTCGCTATGATGGTTCGTTGATGAATGTAATGGTTTATTCCAATCCAATTATTAAAAATAACAAAACGGTAGGATTAAGGGGTATAATTATAGATGTAAGTAATATAAAACAGGCAGAATTAAAACTTCACGAAACCAATGCCTATCTCGAAAATCTCTTGAATTATGCAAATGCACCTATAATTGTCTGGAATCAGCAATTTAAAATTATACGATTTAACCATGCTTTTGAGCATTTAACCGGATTTGTTGAAAAGGAAGTGTATGGAAAATCATTGGAAATTCTTTTTCCAGCAGAATTGGTTGAAAAGTCAATGGATTTAATCAGAAAAACCTCAACCGGAGAACGTTGGGAGTCTGTAGAAATTGAAATCCAACATATTGATAAGTCAATAAGAACTGTTTTATGGAACTCTGCTACCCTTTTTGATAATGAAAACAAAAATCCAATAGCTACAATTGCTCAGGGACAAGATATTACCGAACGTAAACTTGCCGAACAGGGAATTAAACAACATAATGAGAAATTACAACTACTGAATGCCGAAAAGGACAAATTTTTCTCTATTATCGCCCACGACTTAAGAAGTCCATTTAATGGATTTTTGGGATTAACACAACTTATGGCCGAAGAGCTGCCAACCATGACTATAGATCAGTTACAAAAAATAGCGGTAAGTATGCGGAATTCAGCTTCAAACCTGTTTAATCTGCTGGAGAACCTGTTGGAATGGTCGCGAATAAAGCAAGGGTTAATTCCATTTGTTCCTGTAAATCTGGAGTTATCGCAACTTATTAAGGATAGTACAGAAATTATCCTGGAAAATGCCGATAAAAAA
>CAIZXK010000706.1 GCA_903936865.1 uncultured Bacteroidales bacterium
AGAGGTTATGAAGCCATGCTTGAACTTTACGAAAAAGTTGCTCCACATCTTAATGAACCGCTGTATACGTGACCCGTACGTACAGTGGTGTGAGAGGCTCTCCCTGTCAGCTAATTACTGGCAGGGCAGTCTACTCGATTAGGGGCTGGTTTTTAATTTATTCATACTGTATTTGTATAAAACTTCAATTATAATCCGTGTCCACCAGAAACTTTGATTACCTGTCCTGTAACCCAAGAAGCCTTATCTGACGTCAGAAACAAGACAGTATCCGCAATATCTTGTGGGGTGCCTATTCTTGCTATTGGAATTTGAGGTAAAACACTCTCTATTAACTCATCATTCATCCAACCTGTTTGAGTTGGTCCGGGAGCTATTGTGTTAACTGTTACACCAAGATATCCAATTTCAATTGCAATTGAACGTGTTAGAGCTTCGATTGCTGATTTACTTGAACCATAGGCAATCTGCCCTGACATAACCTGTGCAGTATCCGTACTAAAATTGATAATCCTTCCATAATGACGATTATTGCTTAATGGTTTATGAGTTCCATTACTTAAACAAGTTTCTTGTATATCTTTAAAACCAGACTCAATCAATCCGTTATATCCACGTTTAATAAACTCTTGTATCATCATTATTGTACCTTGCACAGTTGTCTCATAAGTAGATTTAATATCCTGAATTTGTATGTTGAATATACTATCTTGAACAGGATATCCAGCTGCGTTATTGATAAGGATATTTACCTTGCCAAGTTTAGATTCGATTTTTTCGTAAATGTCAACAATATTAGTTGGAATGGATATATCCGATTCAATGATAACATAATCTTCTGTAATCTTTGAAATTGCTTTATCTACTTCTGAGCAATCCATAGATAATGCTTTGAAATAGGAATCAACGCAATCGCCTATTGCTAATTCTTCTTTATATTCAAAATTCATTTTTTTATAAACCATCGCAACCTTTGCACCCTGTTTTGCATATGATAGTGCCATTGTCGCACCAATCCCTTTTGGATTATTAGTCCCAGTTATTAGTACTACTTTGTCATTTAATCCGTAATCAATCATAAATCTAATCTCCTTTATTTTTTCTGTGTGTGTATCGTCCTAAACTTGCCCCTAACGAATAAATATCTACAATTGCATATATTTCCACTTTATCAAATGTAGTTGATATTTTTGTAATATATTCAAATATATCTGTTTGTAAAGAAATGTGCAACGCTGATTATTATTCATTATATTGATTATTTATTTAATTTTATTTTCAGCAAATATACATTTTTATTAAATATAATACCCTCCGATTTTTAATTTCTGCCTGAGGGTGTATGTTTTCTTATTTAAACCAGCACTATTTCCACTTCGATTGTTGTGGTTTCTTTGTTTGCAAAAATCAGAAACTTGTTGATTGGTTAGCACAAATGTTTATGGTTGAGATGCTTCCCTAATCAGGATATATATGTCGGCAACTGCCGATATAGTATCCTTCACTCAAGGTATATATGCCGGCAACTGCCGATATGGTCTCCTTCAGTCAAGGTATATATGCCGGCAACTGCCGATATGGTCTCCTTCAGTCAAGGTATATATGCCGGCAACTGCCGATATAGTATCCTTCAGTCAAGGTATATATGCCGGCAACTGCCGATATAGTATCCTTCACTCAAGGTATATATGCCGGCAACTGCCGATAGGGTATCCTTCACTCAAGGTATATATGCCGGCAACTGCCGATAGGGTATCCTTCACTCAAGGTATATGTATTGGCAATTTTGAGTGAGTATTTGCTGTTCTGGAGTAGGGGACAGGTTTTGTAGTTGGTTTATTTTACAATACTTAGCTAAACTTTGACAAAGTTTTTTTTATAAATAAATACAACTTTGTCAAAGTTTGCAATTTCAAGGATATATATATTATCAGCGGAATATTATTTTACATAAACCTTATATTCCCATGCTTTAAGCTTAATTGTAATTTTTCCTTTCAACGAAGATTTTTCAGAAGTAAACCATTCGGTATAATTACCTTCATTTCCCTTAAAATCAACCACTGTTTCCAATGCTTCCTTGCTTAAATTAGCAATAACAATAACATTGTTGTTTTCTTTTTTGCGGTTAAATGCAATAATACTATTTGTTTTGTCGGTAAGCATTTTATTGTATTTTCCACCATAGTTACCATTCCACAAAGCTTTGTTATCGGTTTTAAGTTTCAGTAATGAAGTGTAAAACCCTTGCAATGGATAATTGCCCCAGTTGATTTCATCTTTTTCAAAGAAAGCCAGGCTTTTATTTAAACCGGCTTCCTGTCCGTTGTATAACAATAGCATCCCCGGCAGGGTGGTCGACAAAACTGCAAAAGCGGGAGCAGCAGTTCCCATTCTTTTTTCTATTGTACCATTCCATGAGTTTTCGTCGTGATTGTCGATAAAAATCATACGGTAATCATCAGGTTTAAAAAGAGTATCCTGTTTGAGTAAATATTTATCAATATCATGAACTCCTTCTTTTCCCTGAGCTACTTTATTCATAATATGATGCAATTCCCATGCATACGACATATCAAATGCTTTTTTGTGATGTACCGGAACTTCAGCTTCGGCAAGCATAAAAACAGCTTTGGTTTTATCGAGTTCGGCACGGGCTTCGTTCCAGAAATCAACGGGAACCATTTCGGCAACATCGCATCTGAAACCATCTATATTACATTCTTTTACCCAGTATTGCATAGCCTCAATCATGGCTTTGCGCATATCTTTATTCTTGTAATTAAGAGCAATAACATCTGTCCAGTCGAAAGGAGCAATAAAATTACCCACACTGTCGAGCTTATACCATTCGGGATGAGCTTGTGCCCATGGATTATCCCATGCAGAATGGTTAGCAACCCAATCAATAATTACATGCATGCCGAGTGCATGTGCTTTGTTTACCACATCCTTAAAATCATCAATAGTACCGAATTCAGGATTTACAGCCGTGTAATCGCTTATTGAATAGTATGAACCCAATGTGCCTTTTCTGTTTTTAACACCAATCGGATTTATTGGCATAAACCAAAGAATATCAACGCCCATTTTGTGTAAACGGTCCATGTGTTTTGCAAAAGCTTTAAAATTACCTTCTTTGGTAAACTGACGGATATTAACTTCATAAATATTCGAATTCTTGGTCCATTCGGGATGAACTACCTTATTTGTTTTTTGTTGATTGGTTTTCATTGCATTTTGAGCATTAAGGGTAGTTACGCCCGCAAGCATAATTCCCAGCATTAATACGGTAATTATTTTAAAATTCATAAGTTTAAATATTTTTTTGATTATTATTGTGATAAACAATTAATTATTCACTGAGTAAGATTTCAAACGACAATGGTTTTAATTCCACTTCTGCATAGCCATCGTCAGCAACATTATATTTATTTCCGAAATATGGTTTGAAAACTTTCGGATTAATTATTCCGTTTTTCTGAATTTTGTAAGTAATACTTACTTCAGAATTGTTAAACAGCACGATAGCTGTATTGCCAAAATATTTTCGGGCATAAACCATCAGATTCTTATTGTTTTCAAGCCAGATAAAATCTCCATAAATAAAAGCCAGGTTTGATTTGCGCAAACTGCATAGTTTTTGCGTAGTCCGCAAGGTTCTTTTTTCCAATGGGTTTAATTCATTATCAAACCGCATCATCCTTCTCGAATCGGGATCGTTGCCACCCGGCATTCCGAATTCATCGCCATAATAAATAACCGGTAAGCCGGGAATAGTCATATTAAAAGCCATTAACATTTCGAGTTTCTGATATGCATTCGGATTACCAACTTCTATTTCGCGGGTCCAGCCGGCTTCTTTTGCATTTTCCTCAAACTTCAACGAGCCACCGGCATAAGAAATAAATCTTCCCCTGTCCTGATTTCCTGTTATGTAGCACATCTTATTATGATAACCATACTTGTTAAGACTTTCATTCAGACGATAATTAAGCATGTTAAAGTCATCGCCACGTGCAAAAGCTCCCAGTGCAGCATCATAAACATTAAAATCAAACTGACCATCGAGCATTCCACTACCCAGATAACTGCCAATGAGTTCAGCACTTCCATAGGTTTCGCCCACCTGATAAACTGGACGTTTTTCCTTTTGTTCCACTTCTGTTTTAATTTTTGAAGTTAAGGTTCTCCAGAAATTTAAAGGAACATGTTTGGTAGCATCGTGTCTGAAACCATCCAGCTTATATTCCTTAATCCACCATAAAGCAGAATCGGCAAGCATTTCGGCAACCTGAGGTTTTGCCAGATCAAGTGTTGGAAGAAAAACATCAAACCAGGTTGTAAGTCGGTATTCGTCCCATCTTTCGGTATTTAAAGAACCATCAGGAAGGTAAAGACTTGTAGTCCAATCGGGATGTTGTTTGTAAACAGGATGTAACTCGTGAACGTGATGGGCAACAAAATCCAGTAAGGTATTCAGGTTTTTTGCATGTCCCTTAGCAATCATACTTTTAAATTCCAGGCTGTTTCCCAATCGGTTGTCCATTTCGGTAAATGAAATTGGCCAATAACCATGATAGGCTGAAAATTTAGAATAAGGTTTTTTCCATTCTCCATAAGCTCCTTCCGGATTTTTAACAACAGGGGAAAGCCAAAGTGTATTTACACCTAACTCATTGAAATAATTTTCGTTTATTTTTTGCTCAACTCCTTTAATGTCACCACCCAGATAGTTGGCACGCGGCAATATCAAACTATCTTTTACCGGACGATCGTTGGATTTGTCACCATTATAAAATCTATCAATAAAAACATTATACAAAATACTATTGTATTGATCATTACGATCCAACTGACTGGCTTCATTTACAACTTTTCCATTCATTAATGGTATCAGAATATCATTGGAAATTCCAGCTTTGTTGCATGCATATACACTTACGTAAGATTTATTTTTCTCTTTTGCATAAGCAGGAATTGTAATGCTTACTATTGATTTATCAATCTTATATTCTGTTTTATTGAGTCTTACGTTTTGCCAGAAAACAAAAACTTCATCCACCGAATTGATAATCTCGAGATGAATTTGTTTTTCTGTAAAAGATTTGGTTATCAATTGTGGTAATTCCTTTTTGCTATCATTGCCAACTACCATAAGCGAATTAAATCCCCCCATATTATTGCTCACTTTTCGGGAGTTAGCCGGATCAAGCTGATGACTTCCATCAATAACTATCTGATATTGATATTCACCAGGGCTTAAAATCAGTTGTGTCTGCCATATTCCATTTATTAAACGTAATGGCGTTTTGGAAGGAGTCCAGCCATTAAATTCACCTGATAATTCGATTTTTCCGGATTTCCCTCTTCTGTCTTCAAACATATAGTTGAAGGCAATTTTAGGCGATTTCTTTAAAAGAACAGAAGTTGGTTTTCCCTTTTTCCAAATCTTAAGTTCAATTAAACCTTTACTTGATTTTGAAGGTGTAAAACTAAAAGTTGTTTTATCTTTACTCAGTTTCCATTTTCTGTTGTCGGCTGTAACGGAATCTATATCCGAACAGTTGCTGATAAAATCAGACAGATAAATGCTGGTTGTGCCATAATCGAGCCAGACGCTGCCAATTGGTTTCCCTGACTGATCGGAATTTAAACCTGCTTTTACTTCCGAAAAAGTAACTAGAAACAAAATGATAAATCCTAAAACAGGCATGCGAAATGGTTTCATATAATTTATTTTAAATCAAGAATTAATACTGATTTTTTTGTTAGAGTTATGGTTTTTCCCAATGGAATTTCCTTGTTATTGATAATGTCGATAGCTATTGTTGCATTTTTAATGGATTCAGCATATCTATCCAGTTCTATTGTAACATCCTTATTGTTGTTATTCATTACAATCATGTAGTTTTCATTTTCATTGAACCTGAAATATAGATATGTGCCATCTGTTGGAAAATAATGTTTCAGTTTTCCGTTATGCAATGCAGCATGACTTTTTCGGAAAGTAAGCAATTTTTGTAGATAGTTGAAAGCTTGATTTTCAATATCATTTCGTCCTTCTTTTGTGAAGGCATTAATCTTGTCATCTTCCCATCCACCCGGAAAGTCGGATCTTAGTTTTCCATCTCCTTGATTTTTATTTCCATCCATTAATATCTCGGTACCGTAGAAAATCATTGGAACGCCTCTGGTCGTTGTAAGGTAAGCCATTGCCATTTTCCATTTTTCAAAGTCGTTGTTGATGGAAGAATAATAACGGGAAACATCATGATTGTCGGCAAAGATTACCGTTTTTTGTGGATCAGGATAAAGAAAATCCTGCGACAATACATAATACAAGCGGGCTAAGCCTTCGCTCCAGCCATCATTTTCGTTAAAGGCAGCTGTTAAAGCCGATTGTAATGGGAAATCGGTAACATATTTAAGGTTTGAAGTTTTCTTTAGATTGGGATAAGCATTAGCCTGAAACCATGCAGTATGCGATTCGCGTTGAAGCCAGGTTTCTCCAACAACATTAAAATTAGGATATTCATTATTAATACGTTCCATCCATTTCGACATAAAATCCTGATCGGAATAAGGATAAGTATCCATTCTTATTCCATTAATTCCGGAGAATTCGATCCACCATATACTATTTTGAATAAGATAATTGGCAAGATAAGGGTTTTGTTGGTTCAAATCGGGCATGGAAGTATCAAACCATGCATCTGAAAATAATTTTTTATCAAATGTTGAAGCATAAGGATCCATAATGGTTTCGCTTCTATAATTGGTTCGGGTAAATTTTTGGTACTGATGTATCCAGTCATTGCTAGGCAAGTCCTTCATCCACCAATGTTCCGAACCACAATGGTTGAAAATCATATCCATAATAACTTTCAATCCTTTTTGATGACAGAGGGAAATCAGGTTTTTATATTCTTCATTGCTTCCGTACCGGCTGTCAACTTTATAAAAATCGGTAGTAGCATACCCATGATAGGAGTATTTGGGCATATTATTTTCGAGCAACGGACTGATCCAAACTGCAGTTAAACCCAAATTGCTGAGATAATCCAGATTTTTGGCAATGCCTGCAATATCTCCTCCATGTCTGGCATCAGGATCTTTGCGGTTAATTAAATCGGGCATTCCCTTAATATTGTCATTTTGAGGATTACCATTTGCAAATCTATCGGGCATTAAAAGATAAATGGCATCGGAATTATTAAATCCCATTCTGCTTTTTGAATCAGAAGTTCTTTGTTTTAATTCATAAAAGTAGGATGTTTTATGTTTATTGTTTAAAGAAAATTTTATTTCATATTTACCTTCTGTTGCGTTTGGATTTATTAGTAAATCGATAAACAAATAGTTGGGACTTTCTAATTTATTTTGTTTTACAATCTCAAGGTTTGAATTTTCAATTGTTGCTTTATAATTGGCAATATCTTTACCATAAACCATGATTTGTAAATAGTTTTCCGTCATACCAACCCACCAATTAGCAGGTTCCACACGGTTGATAATGTTTTGTGATTTGCCTGAATAAAAAAGGTTGAGAAATAAGATGAATACTATTAAAATTCTTTTTTTCATGGTACTGTTTTTACAAAATAAATGAATATTTTTATTTATAAAAAAGGCTACCCTATAAGTGGATAGCCTTTTTTGAATTTTTTAAAAGAAACTATTCAGTGATGATTATTTTCTTAGCATCGCTGTTAGCAGCATCAATTTCCAACTTAATTGTAAAAGTTCCTTTAGCATTAACACCTAAGTTTCCACCTAAGTCAATAACTTTTGGAGAACTTGCAGTTACAGCTGAGAAACCAACGTCAAAGTTAGCACCACCTACAGGAGGAGCAACTCCGTTTTTAGTTCTTAGTTTGAAACCTTCATTAGCTTCTAATACAATATTGGTCCATGTCCAGGTGTATTTATCACCAACTTTTGTAGGAACAGCACCATTATCAGCTAACATAACTCTACCCCAGTTCCATGTACTTGGATCTACAATAGAAGCTGCATTGTCAATACTTACACCTGTACCAACTGCATCGCATTGTACGCCTGTCCAGTTTGTTAAAGGAAGATCGCCAGTTTTTGTTAAAGTAGCAACATAACCAGTTCCTAAAGTGTAAGCTAAAGCAATAGTGTAAACACCAGGAGCTGCATTAACAAAATTAGCACCACCAGGAACTAATGTAGTAATAGCTGTACCACCAAAGTTAGTATTAATCTTAACACCTTTTTGTCCACCACCTAAATCAAGAACGGTATCAAGTTCAACTTTCCAACCGTTAGAATAACGGAATTTCCAGTCGCCTCCACGGAGTTCAACATTAGATTTTGACCAGGTCATTGTAGTTAGGTTAAAGGCTGATTCTGTTAAATCTAAAGAAGCACCCCAACCGTTTGGAGTAGCAGCACCAATAACGCCCCAATGAACAGGAACGATAACAGCTTTCATCAATTCCATATCAATGGCTACGTGATACATACCATCTGTAGGAACTGTGAATTTATTAGCGTTAGCTGCAACAAGACCTCTTTGGAAAGGAACTTTTGGTTCATCAGTTGTACCCTGAGAAATTTCACCCCAACTTGCAGTAACAGGACCATAAATTGTTTGAACTGAACCGGCAACTTTAACAATGTTAAATCCGGTTGCACCTGCTTTTAAAGGAATGTAAAGTTCGTATAAGGTTGCTCTTTCGGTTTGAGTAACTTCATTACGTGTTTTTTTCATCATTCCGTTAGATGCTAATGCAGACATTGATGTTGCACCACCTGTGATATAAAGTCCGTCGAGAACTACATCTGGTGGAATTACTGTATCATCATCATCTTTACATGCAGTCATAGTTACCATTGCAAGTAAAACTATGCTAGCGATTCTAAACATTTTTTTAAATTTGTTCATGTTTGTTTTAATTTTAATTTTAATTAATAATATAGTTAATATAATAAACGAATCCGTTTTATTGTAATAAATTAGGATTTGCATCTGTTGCCCATTTCGGAATAGGGAATATATTTTTCCCTGTTGTAGCTGGTTTTTCCCATCTTGCTTCATCAAATTTTCCAAATCTGATTAAATCCTGACGACGATGTCCTTCGCAATACAATTCTCTTCCTCTTTCGGCTAATAATTGTTCTAAAGTAGTACCAGTCCAAGCACTTACTCCAGCTCTTTGTCTGATTGGATTAACCCATTGATCTCCATTTCCACCTTGTCTGATTAATGCTTCTGCTTTCATTAGGTAGAAGTCTGTTAATCTGAATAACGGAAAATCATTACTTAAATTTTCCTTGGTTCCCATTTTTATTTCATATTTACCTACACGGGCTCCCGTACATCTTATAACGAATATATCCTGAGTAGTCATCGAAAGTGCAGGAACATGAGGAGCTATATTTAATTGTTTATGTGTTAATACATCGAGAATAACTACACCTTTTGAATCTTTTTGTAAACCAAAAATATTATAACCTTCTCTTCTTAAATCGGTAGTTTCGTAACTGTCAAAATGTTGTGGAGTTATACAAAATCCATTCCATGGACCTACAGGCATATCATATTTTAAGTTGTGCTGATAATGAAGTGTTCTCATGTGAAGTCTGAATCCCTGAAAATCATTTTCATCATAAGGAATACTAAATATTATTTCAGTAGAATTTTCATTGTTTACTTTGAAAGGTGCCAGAAAATCAGACTCTAAACTGAATGGACCTGCAATTACACTGTCACAGTATTGTTCTGCAAAAGCCCATTGAGTAACTGTGTTTGGTACTCCACGGTATTCACCAGCATTTAAATATAGTTTTGCCAATAAAGCAAACCCAGTATAACGGGTAATCATATATTTATTATTAATCGGTTTCAGATAAGGGATGTTGTTTTGAACCGTATTAACAATACTATCGAAAATAGCTGCTCTTGGAATTTTTAAAGGTTTGGCTGCTACATTTTTAGCTGTAGTTATGTAAGGAGCAGAACCATAATTATCAATAAGCAGATAGTAATAGAAAGATCTTAATACCTCCAACTCCTTTACTTTTGCCTTAACGCTTTCGTTTTGAGGTAAGTCTCTTAACATATCAATGGTTCCATTGCATGTAGTAATTCCTTCCCAAAAAACGCCCCACATTCTATTAACACCTTCATCTTCATTTGTCCAGGTATGTCGATACATA
>CAIZXK010000707.1 GCA_903936865.1 uncultured Bacteroidales bacterium
AGAGGTTATGAAGCCATGCTTGAACTTTACGAAAAAGTTGCTCCACATCTTAATGAACCGCTGTATACGTGACCCGTACGTACAGTGGTGTGAGAGGCTCTCCCTGTCAGCTAATTACTGGCAGGGCAGTCTACTCGATTACCGCCTGGTGTTCTTTCTTCCAGTCTTGTAAACCATTGTCATTATTCAATTTCCGTTTCATTGTCATTTTACTTTCTTCTTTTCTGTCGGCTCGTGTGTCAGCGTTTATTATTTTTTTAAAGTGTCGGCAAATTATTAAAACAATTTCTCTCGGTGCGTTGGCTTTGCCAGCTCTTTGACAAAGCTTTGGTTGGAGCGATGGCTCGTGGGGCTTTGGCAATGTGCTTGCAAATGGGGTGGCTATTTTGAATCAAACATTCCTTTGTCCCTTTTAATTACACCGCTTGAACGTTCTTTTTTCTTTAATTCAAGTTCTTCTATTAGATTTTGTTTAATATAGGATTCAATGTCTCCTACTTTATAACCTTTTTTAGTCTTATCATTCACGAAAAGCAACAAATCAGATATTTTACAATGTCCATTTTTTGCAACATATTCAATTATTAAGGAAGAAAGATTATTGGCTATTTCTGAATTTTTAATGTCTTCTTTTAATTGTCGGGTGCCTTTGCAATCAGGAAATTTAGTGCAACCATAAAATTCACCCCATTGACCTTTTCTTAGTTTCATTTCTGAATTACATTCTGGACAAAGAATCTTATCTGAAATATTAGAAGGTAATAAAACATCATGTTTTTCGCGAGTAATTTCAAAAGTCTTTTCTATTTTCTTTTCGATAATAATTTCTTTTGCGGGCTTTACATAATCAATTTTGGGTTCTTTAATTATTTGCAATTCATTGATTGTAGACAAATCATAATCAAAAAGTTGCTTTGTTAAGATTTTGAAAAAAGGATTGAGATATCCTGCATCAGACATTAAAATATTATTAGAAATTGTTTTAGGTATTGATGCAAAACCGAAAGTCGCTCCCCAAAGACCAAAACTTAATCTAAAATCAGAAATGTTATTGGTTATTAAAAAATCTTTTAATTTTTCAAGGTCTTCTCCCTTCATAATGAAAGCAGTAAAAGATTGTAATACTTCACTTGAATGGCTTTTAATATCAAATGGTTGATAAGATTCAATATTATCGAGAAGTGAGTTAATGTATGTACGTTCAGGGCTTTTTGTCCAATCTTTCTTTTGAACATCTTCAACAAATTCTTTAAGAATTTTCCCAAATGTTCTAGTTATGTCTGCTTTTAAAGATTTAAAATGTTCCACATTATCAATAGGCAAATCTAACAAAGCATTAATTATACTTTGATAAAATTCTGATTTTCCTTTGAGCTTATTATCAAAAATACTTGTTATTCGTAAGTTTGAAATAGCAAATGCTTGCTCGATATTAAGTCTTTCATTTTTAATTCTTAGAGATTCCTCATATTTAGTCAAAGCATCTTCTGCTAATGAAAAAAAATTTTCAATATCCTCAATTCTAAAATTTGACTGTGATGATTCCTGTTTGGAAAAAATTGAGTTTATATAAATTGATAATTTCTCAAAATTAGAAATCCAAAAACTTGATTTTGTGGCTTGATTTCTATTTTGAATAGCCCATTGAAAATGTTCGTAGAGCGTTTCTCTGTAAGATTTATAAGACTTTAATAAATTAATAATCTTTTCAAACTCGCTTTCATTTATTCCAAATTGCTTGAAAACCTCTCTTTCAAAATCCTGTTTTTTCTTATTTTGAGGTTCAATAATCTCAGCCAAGTCAATAAAGCGTGTAACTTTATTATTAAACTCTTCTATTTTTTTATTAGTTTCTTTACTATTATTCTGTTTTTTTGAATACGATTTACTGTTTGAATTATGCTGACTTTGATAAATATTAATCAAACCCGAAGTAATATTTCTGATGTCCTTAATAATACGTTTTAGTTCAAGAAACTCGGCTGGCATGTTACTACTTGCTCCAATTAAATAGCAATATGCAAAACCTTTAATCTTATTAATTTTTACATCAAGATCAACTTCTGTTAAAAGCTTGGATTCTTCAATGTCCTTAATTTCATTGAAATTGTTTTTATTCCATTTGAAGGTATTTGACAAATTTGGCGTAAATGATAAACAGGATTTGTATATAGAAACCATTTTAGTTTCTAAGCTTGCTTCGGCTTTTAGTAGAGTTATGTGTAAATGCTTTTCTGATTGAAAAAACACTTTTATCTCAAATGGATTTAAATATATTGTGCTTGCGATTTGAAATATCTCAATATTATCAATGGTTTTAACTTTTTTAATTTTATCTGACACTATTGATTTTGAAATTTCAATAATCATAGGATAATTATCTCTCTCATAATCCTTGATATCAAAAGTTGGATAATGGCTATATAATAAAATTGAGTTTTGAAAAGAATTAGGCTCTACTGATTCAAATCGTTTATAACCAAAATTTCTTTTGCTATAAAACCCTAATGGTGATATTGATTCGCTTGAGAATATATTATTAAAGTTCAATGAACTTGTAGGTAAATATAGTTTTTCCATATATTAAAGTCTTGCTCCTGTTTGTCCTGTTATACTTGTATCATAAAGACTAGGTGGTACTTTATCAAAAAATGTTGATATTGTGCCATTATACATAATATATAATGATTGATATGACCTAGTAATAGCAACATATAAAGTACTTTGTTTATCTGTGTCATTTGTACTACAATTAGGGATAAATACGGCTTCAAATTGTAATCCTTTAGCACTATGATATGTAGTAATTTTAGGATTGTCAGAATTAAAATTTAATGTATTAATTGTTTTTTTTTCTTTATCAAACTTCGCTTCAACATTTAAACCTTTTTTTGAAAAATAATTTACAGCATATTCAACGTCAGGATTTTTTGGAAAAAATATTCCTACATCTTCAAAATTTCGATTCTTTATTATTTGAATTATTGAATCTAGTTGGTCATTTAAACTATTATATCTTAAAATTTTAGGTTTTTCAGTTCCTTCATTTTCGCAACGTAATACTAAAAGATCGTCATCTTCACTTATATATTCCGCAACTTTTGCAATCGTTTTAGGTAATCTATGATTACGAATTAATTGTTCATATGGATATTTAGTTTCAATTTGGATTTCTTCAATCGATAAAGGTTTTGGGGATAAAAACTTATAGATTTGTTGAGCACTATCACCATATAAAATTGTTGCAATATTTGAGCTGTTTTTAAATTGTAAAACTTGCTCCCTGTTAAAATCTTGTACTTCATCAACTACAATATAATCAGCAGTTGGACAGCCTTTATTTTTCCATTCATTATAATAAAGAACTCTGTCTTCTGATAACCCTACTTGTGTAATGCCATCTTTCATGTATTGTCTTAATGTTTTTGTAAAAACAATGAAGTAATAAGATCCCATTTTTTCTTCTTGGATTTGTTTGACTTTCCAAAGAGCTAAAATTGATTTTCCACTTCCAGCACATCCTTTTACAATGAATGAACGATTAGTTCTGATTTGAATTATTTTAATCTGATCTTCATCTAGTTCAGAATCTTTAATATAAAATGATCTTTTTGGCATATGTATTTCTTTTAAATTATACTCGGTAAATTATCGTCATGTTTGGCAATGTTTTTTTGAACTAATTCAGATGAATTATTTGCGTAGCAATAAACACATAAATGATTGCAAGTATTGTACATACCAATGTCCTTACTGATAATACAACCGCAAACCTTACGTTGACCTATGTCCTTTAATTTTGGATTAGAAATATAATCCACACCAAACAAGGTGTTTTGATTATCAGGGATTCCAAACCATTGCATTAGTTTCTTATCGCCTTTACTTATACTGCATATTAATTCATCGTCAATGCAGCGATTTTTAGCAATGCTAAAATCTTTTAAATTGATATCTTCGGCACATGTCGCAAGTTCAATATTCCATTTCAATGCTAACGATTGTAATTTTATTGCGAATTCCGCAATTTCCTTTTCAGTGAATTCCCGGTAATTATTACTCAATTTTCCAAGATTGCTAATAACTTTACGATATACATTGATATCAGCAAAACTAAAAACAATTTCTATCATGGCTAAATGTAGTTCCAAATAATAAAATAACAGCTGGGAAAATAATATCAAGCAAAGTTAAAAAGAAGAAAAATAAAGCAGGTCAATCATTTCGTTTTGCAGCTAATGCACTAAAAAACAGTAAATGTCCAATAGGTGATTATTTTAGAAAAGTCAAAAGTAGAGAAGGTCATGGAAAAGCAATAATTGCAACTGCGTGTAAACTTGCATCCATTTTTTATATATTAGTAACAAATGAAGTCGAGTTTAATTATGATATCTATATGAAATCGTACAAATTTAATATCGAGAGACATATAAAAAAACTTGATAAAAAAATAATAGACCTTAAAAAACAGATGCTATATACAACTGAATTACAGCATGTTTAGTTTTACTTAGATAAAAGGAAAAGTAAAGAAGATTATCTATTTTATTTAAATCTTTTTGCTTGATCAAAAAGATAGAAAAAATCAAGACTGCAAAGCATTTACTGCAAAACTACACATTTAAAAATCCCCGCAATCCAAGCCATAACGAGGTGAAGTTTTGTGTTTTGATTTCTCTTTTCGTTGTCGTTATTCATGGATTGCTTAGCTCAAATGGCCCTCGCTATTTTTAAATGCTTGTTTTGTGGCGTAAATACTTTGAGGTCGGTCCTTGCTTTGTAGTTAAAAACAAGCTTTTTCCATCTATTTATTCCGATATTTAATATATAAGAAGCTGGGTGAGGTCGGTTATGTTTTGTTATATTTATCAATTATATGGTAAGCTGATGACGCTGATCCCTAGAGAGAAACGCTGATAAAACCGGATTTTTAAATTTATTAAAAATCAGTTTTAATACGCGTTTACGGAACGTATTCGTACTATCAGCGTTACAAAATGAATTCAGGAGAAAGGAAGTACTCTTATTATTATTGAAGCA
>CAIZXK010000708.1 GCA_903936865.1 uncultured Bacteroidales bacterium
AGTAAGTAAAATATAAAATTCCTTTATCTAAATCGTTTTTAATTCGATTTTAAAAGATTTTAAATATAAACATTTTAGATTTTTTATTATTTCATTTTTTCAAAAAGTAATGATTTGATTGTAAATAATAAAAAGCTTACACTAACTAAAAAACTTGTCTTATAGTTGAACAATATATATAGCACAAAACTAATAATTTCAAGGTTTATTTCTATTATATTTTGAAAAATATAGTTGTAAAATTCTTTTTTTAAGTAATTTTGTTAAAAAATAGATACAAATGTTGTTTAAAGATATTGTTGGACATAAAGAAATAATTAATAGACTTATACAAACTGTAATTGACAACAGGGTTAGTCATGCTCAACTTTTTTTAGGACCGGAAGGATCCGGGAAATTGGCTCTTGCTCTGGCATATTCCAGATTTATAAATTGTACAGATAGACAATATGTAAATAGTAATGGAATTATTGCTGATTCCTGTGGCGTTTGCAAATCCTGTTTAAAATTTAATAAATTAATACATCCCGATGTACATTTTGTATTCCCTAATACTACTACAAAAAAAATAACTAAAACTAATTTTAGTGGAAATTTTCTTACCGAATGGAGAGAATTTTTATTAGAAAATAACTATTATGTAAATCTTAATCAATGGTTTGAAAAATTAGGTGTAGAAAATAAACAAGGAACTATCAATGTAAGAGATTGTAACGAAATTAACAGGATATTGAGTTTTAAAACCTACGAAGCTGAATATAAAATAATGATTATTTGGATGGTAGAAAAACTTTTTCATTCTGCAGCTCCTAAAATTTTAAAAATTTTGGAAGAACCACCCGAAAAAACTTTATTTATCTTACTATCAGAAAATCACGATCAAATTCTTTCTACAATTTTATCAAGAACCCAATTAGTTAAAATTTTTAAAATTGATACTGATGAAATCGTTTCAACTTTAATTAATAAATACAAAATTGACGAAAAAACAGCTGTTTCAATATCAAATCATGCAGATGGAAATTTTCAGGAAGCATTAAAATTAATCAATAATTCTGATGAAGAGAAATTTAATACCGAAATGCTGATAAAATGGATGCGAAGTTGCTTTAAAGGAAGTCTGATTGAAAATACAAAAAACAATGTAGATGGATTAAATGACTTAGTAGCCACATTGTCGAAAATTGGAAGAGAAAAACAAAAGAATTTTTTAAATTATGTTTTAAAGATTTCAAGATATTGCATTTTAATGCATTATGATCAAATGGGTTTGCTGAAACTAACACAGGAAGAAGCAGATTTTTTGCAAAAGTTTTTTTTATTTATTAATCCATTAAATATAGAAGACGTTCAGAAAGAAATAAATACATCCATATATCATATAGAAAGAAATGCAAATGCAAGTATTTTATTTATGGATTTATCGTTGAAAATGCATAAATTACTAATTCGTAAATGATAATCTGAAGTTTTTTCATTTGAGGAATTGTAATTAAACAAAATTTACAGCAAACCTTTTCTTTTTAAATAATATATATCTGATATCAGGAAATTTAGCTTTCATAAATAGGAACTTATTTTTTCATTCATTCATATTATAAATAAATTTGTTAATTTTGTACTTTATAATATTTATATGGAAGAAAAAAACAACGATTATACATACAATCCGTTTCATTCAAGAGGATGCTGTAATGCACCAAAACACACAACAATGTGCGATAAGTTAAAGCTACATAATTATACGAAATTAGACTCTTATAACTGGCTGAAAAACATTGAACAACCAAAAAATAAACAAATTTTTGATTGTGTGGAAGTAAAATTTAAAAACGGTAGAAAGGATTTTTATAAGATCACCGACGATACAGAATATATTGAAAATGAAATTGTTGCCGTTGAAGGTATTCCCGGTCATGATATTGGTATCATTTCATTGGTTGGTGATATTGTTAGAATTCAAATGCAGAAAAAGAATATTGATCCTAAAAGTGGAAATCTTAAGAAAATATATAGAAAAGCAAAAATTACTGATATTGAAAAATGGATAATTTCTGTAGAAAATGAAGACAAAACTATGGAGAAAGCCAAGCTGATTGCTGCTTCTCAAAAACTTGAAATGAAATTAAATGATGTTGAATATCAAGGTGATAATACTAAAGCAATTTTTTACTACACAGCCGAAGATCGGGTAGATTTTAGAAATCTTATAAAACTTCTGGCCGAAGAATTTAAGATAAGAATTGAGATGAAACAAATTGGAGTTAGACAGGAAGCCAGCAGATTAGGAGGTATTGGCACCTGTGGCAGGGAACTCTGTTGTTCTTCATGGCTAACAAATTTTAAATCGGTAAGTACCAATGCTGCACGTGTTCAACAATTATCTCTCAATCCACAAAAACTAGCTGGTCAGTGTAGTAAATTGAAATGTTGCCTGAATTTTGAATATGATTGTTATAATGATGCTATTAAGGATTTCCCTTCAACAGAAGAAGTATTAATTACGGCAAAAGGGAAAGCTGTTTTTAATAAAACGGATGTTTTTAAACGAACAATCTGGTATAATTACGAAAATGATTATTCAAACTTTTATGAAATTACAGTAGAAAATGTAAAAGAAATATTAAGTTTAAATAGTAAAGGTGAAAAGATTTCAAAATTAGAGGATTATTCAATTAAAAAAGAAAAGAAACAAGACACTGAAAATGTTATAAGTCAAGATGATGTAACCAGATTTGACAAAAAATAATATTGCAATTTATTTAAAATGAAGAAATTACTAAGAAAAATAATTACTACGTCCTTGTTTTTTACAATTGTTTTTTTACTATTCAATTGTGGAAATCATTCATTAGTAAATGAAAGTATGAATGTTGACGAAAATTCATGGGATGTAAATCAGAAATTAAAGATTGATATAAACATTGATGATACGTCGTCAACCTATAATTTTTATATAAATGTTAGAAATACTGCTGATTATAAATATAGTAATTTTTTCCTTTTTATAAAAACCACGTTTCCGGATGGGAAAACAGCTATTGATACATTGGAATGTATATTAGCTGATATTAGTGGAAAATGGATAGGAAAAGGAAATGACAAAATAAAAGATAATCGGATTCTTTTTAAAAAAGATGCTATATTTCCTGCAAAAGGGAAATATGTATTTGAGATAGAACATGCTATGCGCGATAAAATTATATCTGGTATTAAATCAGTAGGATTACAAATAGAAAAAAACAAAACAAGATAAAAATCCATTGAGCTCATGCCTGCAAAAAAAAACACATCATCAACTAATAATAGTTTGTATATAAAAAGATTTTGGATAATTGTTGCATCCTGCTTCATTTTTGTATTCTTGCTTTTTACATTGCTTTCATTGGGTTGGCTGGGATTTATGCCTTCTTTTGAAGAATTGGAAAATCCAAAAAGCAATCTGGCTTCTGAAGTTATTACTGCCGATCAGCAAATACTGGGTAAATATTACATTGAAAACAGAACAAATATTCATTATAATGATTTATCGCCCGAATTAATAAATGCATTAATTGCAACTGAAGATGCACGGTTTGAAAAACATTCCGGTGTTGATACACGAAGCATTTTCAGGGTTATAGGGAAAACAATTATTGGTCGTAAAAAAAGTTCGGGAGGTGGAAGTACTATAACTCAACAATTAGCTAAAAATTTATTTCCCAGAGATAAGAGTCAGCCAAAAATCATGATGGTTATTACCAAATTTAAAGAATGGATTACTGCCGCTAAGCTGGAAAGAAACTATTCTAAAGAGGAAATAATCGCAATGTATTTCAATACAGTTGACTTTGGAAGTAATTCGTTTGGTATTAAAACGGCGGCACGAACTTTTTTCAACAAAACACCGGATTCTTTAAAGACCGAAGAAGCTGCATTACTAGTAGGAATTCTTAAAGCACCAACTTTTTACAGCCCTGTAAAAAATCCTGACAATGCCATTAAACGCAGGGAAGTTGTTTTGAATCAGATGCGTAAGTATGATTATATTACACAGGAACAATATGATTCTCTTAAACTAATCCCGATTGATATGTCTAAATATACAATTCAGGATCATACAGAAGGTTATGGAACCTATTTCAGGGAATATTTAAGACTTTATTTGAATGATTGGTGCAATACTCATAAAAAACCGGATGGTACAAATTATAATTTATACAAGGATGGCCTAAAGATTTATACTACCATTAATTATAAAATGCAGAAATATGCGGAAGAAGCAGTAAAACAGCATTTAGGAAAAGACTTGCAACCTGCATTTTACAAACATTGGAAAGGTGTTAAAAACGCTCCGTTTTATCAATTAACAAAAGAAGAAATTGATGCTGCCTATAATGCATCCATGAAAACTTCAGATAGATACAGGCGGTTAAAAGAAGCTAATGCAACGGAAGAAGAAATAAGTAAGGAATTCAATACTCCGGTATCCATGAGAATCTTTACATGGGAAGGCGAAAGGGATACAATTATGTCTCCATTTGATTCGTTGAAATATTATAAATGGTTTTTACACACCGGATTAATGTCGATGGAACCTCAAACAGGATATGTAAGAGCTTATGTTGGCGGCATCAATTATAAACATTTTCAATTTGATAATGTAAAGGTTGGAAAACGACAGGTTGGTTCTACCTTTAAACCATTTTTATATACCCTTGCCATGCAAGAAGGCGAATTTTCTCCTTGTACAGAAGTGCCAAATCTTCCGGTAACTTTTGATATGGGCGAAGGAGTTCCTTCCTGGACTCCTCAAAATGCTGACGATAAACGCGAAGGGGAAATGGTTACCTTAAAATGGGCGTTGGCTAATTCTGTAAACTACATTTCTGCCTACCTGATGAAACGTTTTTCGCCAAATGCAGTAATTAATATGGCCCGAAAAATGGGTGTTACAAGTCAGATTGATCCTGTTCCTGCCATTTGCTTAGGTACACCAGATCTTTCTGTTTATGAAATGACGGGTGCAATGAGTACATTTGCCAATAAAGGAGTTTTTCTGGAACCCGTTTTTATAACCCGTATTGAAGATAAAAATGGCAATATCCTGGAAAACTTTATACCAAAGCAGCAGGAAGCCATGAGCGAAGAAACTGCCTTTTTAATGATAGAATTAATGAGAGGTGTTGTTGAAAGTGGTACAGGGGTCAGATTACGCTATAAATTTGGGTTGGATGCCCCGATTGCAGGAAAAACAGGTACTACACAAAACAATTCTGACGGATGGTTTATGGGTATTACCCCCAATTTAACTACCGGAGTCTGGGTTGGAGGAGAATTGCGTTCAATCCATTTCAGAAGCATTACATTGGGGCAGGGTGCCAATATGGCTTTACCTATCTGGGCTATTTACATGAAAAAAGTCTGGGATGATAAAACACTTAATATCCCGAAAAGCAGTTTTGAGAAACCGGTAAGAGATATGTCGGACCGGATTGATTGCAAAAAATTTAAACAGGAAATTAGAGAAGAGGAATCAGAGTTTGATTTTAGCGATAAATATTGATAAATCATTATATATGAAATACATATCTTAGTTGAAACAAATTTATAAAGATATGTATTTCAACTATTTTGTTTAAAGAATTTTAAACATTGTAACATCAAAATATTAGTATAATTTTGATTTTATTAAACCCATTCTATGAAATAGATGGATTAAACTTGTACCACAAACACCTAATCCATAATACACACTGCGTTTAAAATTGATGCTTGATGCTTCTTTAAAATATTTGGTTGGTGTAGTTACTTCTGCAATATCAAATTTAGCCATTATTATTTGTGAAAGCATTTGATTGTCGAATACAAAATTATCAGAATTAATATTGTAATTAATTTTTTCAAGTACCTCTCTTGAAAAAGCTCTGTATCCGGTATGATATTCCGAAAGTTTTTGTCCGCTACAAACATTCTGAAAAAGAGTTAATAACCTATTTGATATGTATTTATAAAAAGGCATTCCTCCTTTTAACGCACCATTTCCTAAAATACGGGAACCTAAAACAACCGGATATAATTCATAAGCAATTATATATGACATTACAGGAATTAGCTTAGGAGTATATTGATAGTCGGGATGAAGCATTATTACAATATCTGCTCCCAATTCCAATGCCTTGTTATAACAGGTTTTTTGATTGCCACCATACCCCTTGTTTTTTTCATGGGTGATAATATTTTTGATTCCAATTCTTTTAGCAATTTCTACCGTATTGTCTGTACTGCAATCATCTACTAAAATTACATCATCCACAATATCCATAGGAATTTCGCTATAGCTGATTTCTAATGTTTTAGCAGCATTGTAAGCAGGAAGTACAATGATTATTTTTTTCTGGTAAAGCATATTTTTTTTTAGCAAAGATAGTTTTTATTAATCAAAAATATATTACATTTGCTGCAAATTTAATGTTAACTATTATGAAAAGATTATTGATTATTTTTTATTGTGTAATTGCTTATTCTATTGGTTATACACAAACACCATTAAATGATTCGCATTGGACAAATCAATGGGTTGATTATTTTAATTTAATGAGTCCGTTTTTTAACGGATCAGAGTATTTTTTAAAAAATTCTAACAATAATTTGAATTGGAAAATACTGAATTATCATACACGAGGGAATTCACCATCTATTATTTTGCAAGGCAATTCAAGCATACTTAATACAGGACTGCGTTTAAATGTTAATAAAATTTATAATTCAACAAATTGGATTTACAATAATAACAAGATTTATGAATTTACATCAGGAGAAATCAATTCATGTAATACTAGATTTGTAAAATATGGTTTTGTTGAAATTAAAGCCAAAATGAATGATGAATATGGTCTCTGGCCTTCATTTTGGCTTTTGAGTATAAATGGAAATTACGAAGAAGAAATTGATATTTTTGAAATGATACCAGGAAGTATAGAAGGAGATGGGGTTATACATGATAAAAATATAATGACATCAAGTATTCATAAGTGTAATCCTAACATCCTAAACGACCCAAATCGATATGATAATGGTACAATAATAAAGATAAATGACTATACAATTTCGCATACTTATGCTGTTGAATGGTCGCCATCAAAACTATTATATTATTTTGATGGAATTATTATTAAAACAGAAAATAATCCATTTCAAAGCAATGACCCTAAGACAATAATATTAAGTATTGGATTGAATCCTTGGGTACATTATAATTATTCGACAGGACCAAAAGAATATTACAGACCAGACACTACTGCATGGACTCCCAATTATTATAACCTTACAAATTTTACAAACGCAACAATGGATGTTGAGTATGTAAAATATGATAAATTAAACATGGATGAATGTAATTTGGATTACCCAATTAATAATATTTATGATTTAAATGGTTATAATAGTTTAGTTAAGAAAAATATTTTAATTGATGGTACTACAAATATAATTAAGGGGAATAGGTCTCCAAATGTCTTGAGAGCATCAGAAAGTATTATTATCAATAAAAATTTTGAAGTACCAATAGGAAAAGAATTATATCTTGATGTTAATCCTTGTTATTAGCATTTAATAATCTATAAAAATAAAAATCAATAAATAGAAAATATGAAAACAATAAGAATTTTATTCGTAATTGCATTTGTAGCTGTATTAAATTTTCATTCAAGTGCACAATTAAAAGTAACAACAAATGGAACTATTGGAATTACTACTAATAACCCAAATCCAACTTCCATTACAGGAGTAAGAATGGACGTTTTTGGAAGTCAAATAATTTCGGGAAGTAGTAATAAGATTTTCTTTGGTGATGAGCAAAGATATATTGGACTTACAAATACTAACTTAACAATTATTAGTAAAAATAATAATTGGCTAAATATAGGATCAAATGCAGGTATTGCTTTTTGGGGAGGACCAGGAGCTGACATAAATAGTAACTTTAATTATCAGATGTTTATTAATAGCTTTGGTGTTGGTATTGGCTCAGGTGGTGTGGCTTGGGGTGTAAATAAACTTGTAGTTTATGGTGGTTCGTTAATTTCTGGTAATTATTATCAAGGTTCAGATATTCGTTTTAAGAAAAATATTATCGAAATTAATAATCCCTTAGAATTAGTGAAAAAATTGAAAGGAAAAAATTATGAGTATCGGACAAATGAAAAAGAATTTGAAAAATATTCTTTCAGCGAAGGAAGGAAATTTGGATTTATTGCACAGGAATTAAAAGAAGTTTTATCAGAATTAGTTACGCAAGATAAAGAAGGAATGTATTTTGTAGATTATAATGGCATTATACCAATACTAGTAGAATCAATAAAAGAGCAGCAACAACAAATAGAAGAACTAAAAGAAAGAATAAATAATGCTGATATGCTAAAGAATGCTCAATCAATTAACACACATAATAATAATTCTAACAATATTGTTAGAATTGATCAAAATCAGCCAAATCCATTTACAACGACTACTGAAATAAAATATTTCACCCCTACAAATTGTAAAAATGCTAGTATAAATATTTATAATTTAAGTGGTGGTCAGATTAAACATATTGAAATTACTCAAAAAGGGAATGGTTTTGTTACTATTAATGCAGGTGAATTAACTGCTGGTATTTATATTTACAATTTAATTGTTGATGGAAAAGAAATTGATACAAAAAAGATGATATTAACGGATTAAAATTAAAAACATTTAGAAAATTTTAACGAAAGAAGTATGAAAAATCCCATTTTAAAAACAACACTTTTGTTGTTGGTAATTTTTATTATTGTCAATAATTCGATTTTTTATCCAAACAACATATTATCTTGGGATGTATTTGGTTATTATTTGTATCTTCCTTTAAAATTCATATACAATAACCTTGGCTTACAAAATGATGCAGTAATTAATTCAATTATAGAGAAATATCACAATACAGCTACTTTTTATCAAGCGATAAAAATGCCTGAAGGAAATTTTGTCATGAAATATTCTATGGGTTTATCTTTTTTCTACCTTCCTTTTTTCTATATAGGTCATTTTGTTGCTATTATATTTAATTATCCTACTGACGGATTTTCTTCACCTTACCAATATTCTATATTTATTGGTGGGATCATTTACTCTATTATTGGAATCATAGTATTATCAAAAGTTTTGCTTCATTTCTTTAATGAAAAAATAACAGCATTTGTGTTGATTCTTATTGTTTTTTCCACAAATTATATTGTACATATTACAATGTATGGGCAAAATGCTATGTCGCAAAACTATTTGTTTACAACTTACGCATTAATACTTTGGCTTAGCATACTATGGCATAAATCACATAAATTAAAACATTCAATTTTTCTTGCATTTATTTGTGGTATAAGTATTTTGAGCAGACCATCTGAAATAGTGTGCTTGTTAATTCCATTACTTTGGGGTATAAAAGATAAAACAACCTTTATAGAAAAATTAAAGATATTAATAAAGTATAAATATCAGCTAATTTTATTTGCAATCATTTTATTAATAATTGGATCGTTTCAATTTATTTATTGGAAAATACAAACGGGTAAATTTTTATTTAATTCTTATGGTGGTAATGCTGGAGAAGGATTTGAATTTTTTAATCCTTATATTCTCGAGGTATTATTCAGTTTCAGAAAAGGTTGGTTAATTTACACTCCCGTAATGATATTTTCAATATTTGGCTTTGTATTTCTATACAAAAGGAACAAAGCAATCTTTTATACACTCCTAATTTTTTTCATCATAAACCTATATATTGTCTCAAGTTGGTCGTGTTGGTGGTATGCACAAAGTTTCAGTCAACGTTCATTAGTACAAGTATATCCTATTATGGCAATTTTATTAGGTTACTTCTTGAGTTGGTTAAGTTTGCAAAAAAAACATTTTAAATATATTGGGTTTTTCCTACTCTTTTTATGTATGCTATTAAATTTATTTCAAACCCATCAGTTCCATTTAGGAATAATAAATGGAGATAGAATGACTAAAGATTATTATTTCAATGTGTTTGGTAAAATGTATGCAACAGAACAAGATAAAAAAGTTTTGCTAATAAATCGTTCGTTTGATGGAAGTGAGAATTTCTTAAACGAAAAAGATTATACTTCAAAAATACTTAAAAATTTGGATTTTGAAAACGCTGAAATAGCCGATTCGAATATTGCTAACTCTGGTAAATATTCATTCCGTTTAGACAGTTTAACTGTTTATTCGCCTTCTATAGAAGCTCCATATTATAATTTAACAGACAAAGATCATGTCTGGATTAGAGTTAGTGCTTATGTTTACCCTATTTTTGATATTAAAAGTAATCCTTTTAGTGTAATAATTCAATTCAACCATAAAGAACATGCATATAAATACAAAGCTAACGATGCTGAAAACATGAACCTTGAATTAAACAAATGGAATAAAATCAGCATTGACTATTTAACACCTGAAGTCCGTCAAAAAACAGATAATTTAAAAGTATATATTTGGCATAGAGGGAGAAACCCTTTTTATATTGACGATTTGAAGGTTGAAGTGTTTGAGACGAAATAAAATCAATAAAATTTAAACGGGACTTCTAAAAATTGCTATTTCTTCGTTGAACTTCAATTTTTAAAATCATCATTTACATCAGTAAACTTCGGGTTTTAAAATCTTGTTCGCCTCAAAAAATCTAATTTTCAGAACCCCTCTTAACAAAGCTTAATTTATCAACAAAGATAAAGGCTTTAATTCTTTTATTCCCATAAATCCTACAAATTTTGCTTTATTAAATTTAGTAGCGTCAAAATTGAAAATACATGAATTAGCATTAGTTGTATCGAAGCTGTTGACACATAAAAAAGGCTTGTATGATATAGAATGATACTCTAATGATTGTTCAGGTAGGTTTCTAATTTCCGAATATTTATTAGATAATGGATAATACTTTGTAATATAATCGAATTTTAATTTACTCATTCCCGTGGCTGAAATTTCAAAATGCACGCATATATCATTAGAATACAAGGTAAATTTTCCATTTTCATCAGTGAAAGTATTCATTCCTACCGACCAATTTTCATTCCAACCTCTAATAACTGCACCTTCAATTGGTTTTCCATCCTCGCTATTCATAATTGTGCCTTTTAATACAAAATTATTATAACCCAACATATTATAATAATTAGCCATGCGAGTTGGTAATTTAGGTTTATAATTTTTAAAGTTGGCAATTTCTTCTATTGTTGGTTTTACAGTGCCTTGTATGATATATTTTCCATCTTTAGTTTTTGTAAAACCTTTATGATTTAATATCCCTGCATATTTGGCTTCAAAACTTCCATAAGGTGCTTCCTGAAATTCCCACCATCCTAATCCACTTCCTCCACAATCAATAATTCTTTGGTAAACTTCTTTCATAAATTGACTTTGTTCATCATAGCTAATTGAATCATTATCGGCAGGTAATGCTGTTTCTCCTATCATCCAAGGCTTAGTTATATATTTTCCATACCAATATATTTCATTAGGAACTCTTAATGGATTATATGTGTGAAACGAAACAAAATCGACAGGAAGTATTTCAGGATCCCACTCAAATACTTCTATTGGTTCCGAAAATCCGATGGTAAACAATTGATTAGGCGAATACTCTTGCATTATTCTTTTCCATTTAGATACTATTTTATAAGCATCTTCTTTCTTTCTGACTTGTTTAACTTTAGGTAATTGTGCTTGGTCGAAATACAAAGGTTCATTAAAAAAATCATAAGCAAAAATTGTTGGTTCTAAATGAAATTTTTTTAACAGATGAATTGTAAATCCTTCAAGATCATTATTTTCAACTGGAGCTTTAATCAAAAGCATTACTTTAAGGTCATATTCTGAAATGATTTTAATAAGCTTTTCTAACCCATTTAAAATGTCATTATAATCTTTTTTAATGTAAAGTTTATGATTATCTGCACTATAATAATATTTTAAATTATCTTCATTCACACGATCAAAAACAAGTCGAATTGAGTTAAAACCCATTTCTTTGATCAATAGCAAGTGCCCTCTAATTTGATTTTCCAAACTATCTTTTGTGTAAAACTCAAATTCATCAGGGTTTTCATATTCTTTTATGGGAGATAATAAATATTCATTCCCAATTTTTCTGAAACTAACAACATAATTCAACATGATAGGAAAGAAATCCTGTCCTTTGTGTTTAAAAATTTTCCCTTTTAGATAAACAAACTCTGTATGCGATAAATCCTGTTGATTTTTAGTATGTTTGCAAGCCATTATCAAGGTAACAATTACTAAAATTATTAATTTAACTCTCATATTATTTTATTTTAGCGTATTATAAAAATTTCATTGTCATTTTTAACGAAATCAGGTAAATCACCATTATCAAAAGTCGCCATTTTTATATTTCTCATTTTTAATTCATTATATATTTCCTTACTAATCGGGAAATCATAAGCTATAAAATCAGTATAAAACATAATACTAACATCTTCATTTTCATAAGCATTAAAAATAACATACGAATTATCGGGTATTATTTTGCTTAACTGCTTATAAACAGGAGTATGAATTAAATTTTGTACAATGAAATCAGTTTTAAATTTTTGATTTTTGTTATGATTTTTTTGAATTCGCTCTATATCGATATTAAAATAACAAATAACAGATAATATAATGATATTAAAACTTTTACTGTAAACAGGATTAAATTGATTGATTTTATTTATTACTTTATTATTCAACAGCAAAAACAAAACTCCTCCTAATGCAATATAAATCAAGGAAGAAATGCAATAGGTAAATGAATACATTTTGGTAGCAGCAATTGAATATAATAAATAGATAAGTATAATATAAGTATAGAAAGCAATTTTCAAATAATTGTTTTTCAGTATTTTGAAAAGCATAAAAACCGATAAAATTATAACCATATAATGTAACCCATAAATATTGATTGTCTCATCAAAATGAAAGAGAAAATTGCCACCATGCTTTTCAATTACTTCAAATAAATGCTTTGCATTATACTCAAATTCATGTTTGCTTTCAATTGGAAATTTATATAAAATGTATATCTGCCAGGGAAGTGCTACTATAATTGTTACAATAAAAGCATACAGGATTTCTAAATAGCTACGAATACATTTTCTGTCGTTAGCATTGAATAAAACAGCCAATCCCCAACCAGAATATACAAGAAGGCCTGCTAACCATTTGTTTAAAATTGCCATACCTGCAAAAAGACCAATCCAGAAAATCCACTTTTTTTGTTTTGAGAAATATAATTCAGTCCAGGCCCAAATACTCATCGTAATATAAAATGCAAACGCAATGTCGTTGTGATCTGTTGCTATTTTTCCTGAAACCAATTCTAATGTAAAATAAGAACACGTATAAAGCAAGGCTGCATAATAAGCTATATTCTCATTTGATAAAAGTTTGGCAATTCTATAGATAATAATTATTAACAAACTGCTCATCAGCAAACTTGGTAATCTTAAAACAAATTCATTAACACCAAAGAATTTAAAAAACAAAGCTATCTGCCAAAGAAAAAGTGGCTGTTTATGAAGCCAGATGTGATTGCTATCCCAAATCCCAATATCATAAGGCAAAATTGGATTTGTATATAACATTGGCTTTAAAGGGTTTTCTATCATATTTTTTGCAACAAGCGCATGAAACCTTTCATCCCAAATATTGAGATAAGGAGTTAATAATGCTGCAAATATCCTTAACGAAATACCACCCAAAATTAATAATATCAGACTTAATTTTTTATCATTTCTAAAATTGAATATCAATATACTTAAAAAAATCAGGATTAGTGTATTAAATAAAAAAACTAATTGATAAATATCGAAATCCAATCCAAGAAAAGTATCCTTTTTTTTATCAATATATAAAGAAGAAGCAATTGGTTTTTGAATGGAATTAGCTGTTATAATGCTATTTTCAGATAAACTGACATATCTCGAATTAAATGCTTTTATCGTTACAATATCACTGCTTTCATTAAATAATATTTCAAAAACACAATCAGTTGTACTATTTTTTTTATTTGCAACCAAACAATTGTTATTGGAAGTGTCAACACAAACATAATTACTATCTAAAGTGCTTATTGTGTAACTATTACCTTGAATATTCCTCAATATAAAAGTTTCCCATTCTCTTTTTTCAAATCTATCTGCTATTAATACACTATCAATTGACTTATCTGCAGCTATATATTTTCCGCTAAAACTATAAAATGCAACCTTCTCATCTATTGGCTCTTTAGATTTGCAGCCAATAATTGAAAAACTTAATAATAATAAATAGAAAAGGTTTTTCATCCGGAAATTTCTTTGTTATATAAGTTTTATAATTACAGATTACTGAATTTGAATTAGTTATTTTACTATTATTTCAAATATTTCATTTTTTCCTATCGTTTTAGCATTTGCAAATATCTGATTGCTAACTGAATCACAAGTAAGATATTTATCATTAATTGCTTTTATAGCAAAATGATTGTTGTCAATTTTTTGCAACTCAAAAGTTTCCCATGGTGCCATTTTACTGATTGTTGCGGTTATTTCATTTTTACTTTCAATCATTGCAGATAAATACATATTCTGATAAGAAATAATCCCACATTTCCCATTATCAAGCAATATTATTGTGAATGTTTCCCATAAACAAGGATTTTCCTTATTTGCAAAAAGCAGATTATTATTATTCGAATTATCGCTTATGTATTTGCCATTGGATGCTTTAATTATAATGGTTTTTTTTAGAATTACAGCAGGTTTTGTGTCGTTGTTATTATCAAAAACCGCATTTTGATAATCAGGATATCTCAATAATGATTCAAAATTTGATGACGGACGTATTTTAAAATAAGAATTAAAATAAGCCTCTTTGGTCATGGCATCGTAGTGGATTGAATTATAATTGAATTTAATTGTTTGAAAAATCTGGTGTGCAGATAATACTATTAACAAAACAATAGTAAGTATTTTTGTTAAACGATTGTATTTAAATCCATTGGAAATAAATAAAGCAAAAGGAATTGACAGAATCGCATAAGACTCTATAAAAACTCTTTGGCCGTAAGTACCACCATACCACCAACACCACCAGGATAAAATGATATAAACATTTAAAAATGTGAAGATAAATATGGGTAAAAAGAATTTTTTCAGATCCTTAAAAAACAGAAAAATACCTGATACTGCAAAAAACAGTAAGGGAGTATATACAAACCAACCTTTTCTGAAGCCAAACAATCCTTTAATTATCTGCGGATTGTCGAAGAAAAAACCTTCATTTTGATATGAAAAGTAAAAATAATTTCCCGTAGTATATTTCCAGTAAATTAGCTGAGGAATCCACACTATAAATGAAAATAAAGCAATAAGCATCAAGTATTTCCAATTTTTTACAAATGACTTTAATTTTTCATAAAAACCAGACCATGAAGTAATCTGATAAAAAGCAAAAAAGATTATTATTATTGAATCTGAGGGTCTTATCAATGCAATTAAACCTAATAACAAACCCAAAATCATTGAATTTTTAAAGTTTATACTTTCATGCCATTCAATAGTATAATATATGAATATTGAAAACAGGGAAAACAGATAAGCATGAGGCATAGGCGCTTCCAACGTAGTATAAAACAGCAAATTAGTGCCGAAAAAAATTGAAAGTACAGTTAAAGCAACAATTCCATCGGTAAAATATTTTAAAAGTAACTTTCGCAGATAAAGCATACCCACAAAAACATAAAATAAAGAACTGAATATCAACCAGAAAGTAAAAGGAGCTGAAAATCCATCTGTAGATTGATTTGTTAAATATGCCTGAAGATGTGCAAGTAAATAAAATGGCAAATACATGAATGAGAGCCCCATGCTCATTTTACCGGTATATTTACCAATTGGTGATATATGAGGCCAAAATTTCCATTCCAACAAAGTTGGATCTTTATCAATAAACTTTAAACTTAAATCATTATAATAAAATGTTGCTGGCAAATACTGATAATAATTTATTACATCCCATTTAATCACACTCTTATGATTTTCCCAAAGTTTGTGATTTAAATTTATCCAGATAACCGCAATAACGATTATTACTATTGAATAAAAACTATATGGATTTTTTTTTATTTTAAGCATCTCTTTTTACCAATGAAATATTTATTTAGTTTTTCAAAAAACTTCTGTCAAATAAATTATACTTCAAAATACACCAGATTGCTCTAAATCCGTCTTTTGCCTTTATTTTTTTGCCTTCTTCATAAGTTCGTCCATAATACGAAATGCCGACTTCATAAATTCTTATATCTTTAAATCTGGAAATCTTGGAAGTAACTTCAGGTTCAAAACCAAAGCGATTTTCTTTAAACTTAATCTGCTTAATAATGTCAGATTTGAATAATTTGTAGCAAGTTTCCATATCAGTAAGGTTGAGATTGGTAAAAAGGTTGGAAAGAAGTGTAAGAAACTTATTACCAATTGTATGCCAGAAGAATAGAATTCGATGTGGATTTCCGCCCATAAAACGTGAACCATAAACGACATCAGCAAATCCATCAATAACTGGTTTTAATAACAAATTGTATTCACCAGGATCATACTCTAAATCAGCATCTTGTATAATTATAAAATCTCCGGTTGCTAATTCAATCCCTTTGTGAATAGCAGCACCTTTTCCTTTATTGACTAACTGATTATAAAGCTTAATATCAAAATCATTATGTAACTTTATATAATTTTCAATTACTTCTGTTGTATTATCCTTTGAACAATCATTTATGATAATTATTTCTTTAGTAATATTATTAATCAATTCTGTATTAATAACCTTATCTAAAATAAGATGTATTGTTTTTGCTTCGTTGTAAGCAGGAATTAATATGCTGATTTTCATTTTTTATTGTTTTAACTATTCTTGAAAATAAATCCGTTTAACTCTTCTCGAAATACTGGTTAACACTTCATAAGGTATTGTTTGCAAGTCATTTGCAATATCATTAACAGAATATTTTTCTCCAAAAATTATTACTTCATCATTTTCATTTGCATCTATACCGCTAATATCTACCATACACATATCCATACAAATGCTTCCGATAATTGGAGCAAACCTATTATTTATTAATACTTTGCCATTTCCATTCCCTAATTTTCTATTTAATCCATCCGCATAACCTATTGGTATAATGGCAATTTTGGAATTTTTAGCTGCAATCCAAGCTCTTCCATAACCGACAGTATCATTTTCAGGAATATTTTTTATCTGAGAAATTACCGTTTTTAATGTTCCTACATTTTGCAAGTCCTTTTGTTCGTAACCAATTGAGGATATTCCATATAAGCCGATTCCCAATCGGACCATATCATATTGAGCTTCAGGAAAACGAAGAATCCCTGCAGAATTTAAGATATGCCGTAAGATGTTATATCCCAATTCGCTGATTATAAAGCTACTCATTTCATTAAACGAAGATATCTGTTTTTTGGTAAAAACATCATACAAATTGTTATCAGAAGCAGCTAAATGAGAGAAAACGGATTGAACTATAATATTAGGATTCTTTTTAATTCGGTGAATCAATTCAGGTAAATCATTGATTTCAAACCCTAAGCGATGCATCCCCGTATCTAATTTGATATGAATCTTAACTTTTTGGTTTTCATCGGTAATGTGTTGTTCTATAGCTTTTTCAAGTAATTGAAAAATCCTCAGACTATAAATTTCAGGCTCAAGGTTATTTTTCAAAATAGAATCAATACTTTGTTCGTCAGGATTCATAACCATGATCGGAAGAGTGATTCCAGCTTTTCGTAATTCAACTCCTTCATCCGAATAGGCTACAGTTAAATAATCAACATTATGGAATTGCAATGCATTGGCAATTTCATAACTACCACTCCCATAAGAAAATGCTTTTACCATTGCCATAATTTTGGTCTCTGTTTGAATAGTTGAACGATAGAAATTCAAATTATGGATAATTGCATTTAAGTTTATTTCGAGTATGGTTTCATGAGCTTTTTGCTGTAAGATATTACTGATTTTTTCAAATTCAAATATTCTGGCACCTTTTAATAAAATACTTTCTTTGTTAAAACCTGAAAATAAAAAATCACGAATAAAAGAATCTGTAGATTCATAAAATGATTTTTCAATTTTAAATTTATCAGCTTGACTTTTTATTGCTTTTCCAATACCAATTATTCTTGAAATTCCTTTTTTCTGAAGCAAATCAGAAATTTCCGAATACAAATCATTTTCTTCACGCCCGCTTTGCAATATGTCGGATAGAATAATGGTTTTCTTTTTATGCTGTTTTTGTTGATTAAGAAAATCTATTGCAATGTTAAGTGAGTCAAAATCTGAACTATAGCTATCATTAATAATAGAACAATTATTAATGCCTTCCTTTAATTCCAATCGCATAGCAATTGGATGTAACAATTTCATTCTGTTACTTATAATTTCCTGATTGTAACCAAGATGCAAAAGTGTAGCACAACAATGAATTGCATTTTCTATGGAAGCATCATCTGTAAAAGGAATTTCTATTGAAACTTCAATTTCTTTGTAAATAGCAGTAATGTATGTTTTCCTGCTATTTTTATCTATCTGATTAACAGCTAAATCTGCTTTATACTTTTTACTCCAGGTAAAAACAGGAATACTCTTAAAAACTTCTGACTTAAGAATTCGTTCTTTAATTTCCAGATAATCAATACAATATATTAACGTATCAACTTTCGTAAATAATTTTAACTTCTCCCCTATCTTTTGATCTCTATGAATGAAATTTTCATCATGGGCATGACCAATATTTGTAAAAACACCAATTGTTGGTTGTATTATCTGTTGCAGATTTATCATCTCATCCGGTTCTGAAATTCCGGCTTCAAAAATTCCAAAATCATGTTCTGCCTGAATCTGCCATACACTCAATGGAACACCAATTTGAGAATTATAACTCTTTGGATTTTTTACAAGATTATAATCTTCAGTCATCAATTGGGATAGCCATTCCTTTACAATCGTTTTTCCATTACTTCCTGTAATTCCGATAATTGGGATGTTGAATCTTTTGCGTTTATTGGCAGCAAGCGTTTGCAATGCTTTAATTGTATTTTTTACATAAACAAAACTTGCTTCGGGGTATTTTCCAAAATCATCCGGATAGGAAGAAATAACAAAATTTCTAAACCCTTTGTTATAAAGTTCAGAGATATAGTTATGACCATCGTTTCTTTTGCTTACCAAAGCAAAAAACAAGCAATTTTCAGAAGAAATGGTTTTTCTGCTATCAATAAGTAAACTGTTAATAACTTGATTTTTACAATTTATACATTCACCTTTGATAATATTAGCAATTTCTGAAAGAGTATATTGAATCTCTGTCTTTTGCATAAAATTTATTAAATATCTTTTTCTGTATTATTGCTGAATTTAAGAGGATTTCTTGTTAACTCGCTATGCATTACCCTATTCTTGTAGATATCGCAAGCCAGGTAAATTGCCTGAAGCAATGAAGTGGGTGAAGCCATATCTTTACCTGCAATTTCATAGGCTGTTCCATGTGCCGGAGATGTTCTCACAATTGGTAATCCTGCGGTAAAATTTACACCTTCTTTAAATGACATAAGTTTAAATGGAATTAAACCTTGGTCGTGATACATCGCTAAAATACCATCAAAGTTTTTCATGTTATCAGATCCGAAAAAACCATCAGCAGGATACGGTCCGAATGCTAATATTCCTTCATTAATAGCCTGATCTATTGAAGGAATAAGAATATCCTGTTCTTCTTTTCCCAACAAACCTCCGTCTCCGGCATGCGGATTTAGTGCCAGTATAGCTATTCGGGGTTTTGTAATTGCAAAATCTTGAATCAAAGACTGATTCATTATTCTTAATTTACTCATTATCAAATCTATTGATAAAGTTGAAGGAACTTCCTTCAATGGAATATGTCC
This sequence comes from uncultured Bacteroidales bacterium, assembly GCA_903936865.1. Taxonomy (GTDB): domain Bacteria; phylum Bacteroidota; class Bacteroidia; order Bacteroidales; family JACABE01; genus JACABE01. The sequence continues at coordinate 20,013 of CAIZXK010000708.1, forward strand.
TGTAACTACGCCTATTCTTATCGCATTACAAACCATAATCATCAAATCATCAGACACATTGAATTTTTTTGCTAGATATTCAGTATGTCCGGGGAAATTAAATTTCTTTGATTGGATATTTTTTTTATTAATCGGAGCTGTAACTAAAACATCTATATTATTTTTCTTTAAGTCTTCCGTTGCCATATCCAACGCTTGTTCGGCTAATAATCCAGCAATTTCAGTAGATTTGCCCGTTTCAATCTTAATTTCATCATTATTTATATTTATAATGTTTGCTCTTTTGGCAATGGAAAGATCTGCTGATTTAACCAAATTCAAGTTAAAATCATTAAAATTTAACAACTTACGATAATAAGATGCAACTTTGGAAGATCCATAAACAATGGGTGTACAAAGCTCAAGAATTCGTTGATCATGAAGAGCCTTAATTATTACCTCATAGCTAATACCATTAATATCTCCATGAGTTATTCCCAATTTGATTCTATG
>CAIZXK010000709.1 GCA_903936865.1 uncultured Bacteroidales bacterium
AATTGGAACTTAGTGTTCCTTTTTTTTATCCAAAGAATCGGTTCCGTAGCTCAGTTGGATAGAGCAACAGCCTTCTAAGCTGTGGGCCACTGGTTCGAATCCAGTCGGAATCACCAAAATACTTATAAAGCACTGTAGATTAGCAATTTACGGTGCTTTTTTATGTGTACTATGCATGCCATATCACTATAGAGTGATCTAGCCCGTTAATATGTTGTACAAAATTACTAATTTAGATTTGTAATTTTTAAAACAATGAAAAAAGAAAAGCGATCATGGACAGTTGAAGAGAAACTATCCATATTAAAAGAAGCAGAACAAAATGGAATTGTTCAGACCTGTCGTAAACATTCAATTTATCAATCCTTGTATTATAATTGGAAAAATAAGTATGACAGTGAAGGACAAGAAGGATTAAAGCCACAATATGTTAAACATAATGAGCAAGAAATCAGTCGTCTTAAGAAAGAAAATGGACTTTTAAAGCAAATTGTTGCTGAAAAAGAGCTTGAACTTCAATTGAAAACGGAACTATTAAAAAAAAAGATGTAACAATGGAAGAGCGAAAACAAATAGTTTCAATGTACAAATCAAGAGGTTTGTCCATCAGTAAGGCAGTTCTGGTTGCAGGAATGAGCCGAAGTAGTTTTTATTACCGACCTAAGTCTGGAAAGCATGGACGTAAGCCAAGTACACATACAAGTTTAGTAAATGGGACAGAAGTTTCTAATGAAGAAGTTGTAGAAATAATAAAAGAACTACTGGGATTGGATTTTGTTGATTACGGTTACCTGAAAGTTACTTATTGGCTCAATCAGCATGGCTATTATATCAGTGATGATAAAGTTTATCGTTTAATGAAAGAAAATAACTTGTTGATGAAATCAATAAAACCTTCACCAGCAAGGCAATATGTTAAATTTTATCGTGTGTTACCCAACAGACCATTTGAAGTATTAGAAATGGACATTAAATTTATTTACATACATGGAACTGGTTCTAATGTAATGGTATTGAATATATTGGATACATTTACACGTCAAGTACTAGCTTGGAAATGTCAGCTAAGTATTCGAAAAGCTGATGTTAAATCACTTATAGATCAGTTAATTATTGAACACTTACAACCTAATGATCTTCTTAAACAAGATATACAAGTAACCATAAGAAGTGATAACGGTAGTCAATTTATTGCAAAACTTGTCAGAAATTGTTTGCGTGAAAACTTTATTATACAAGAGTTTACACGACCTGCAACACCACAGCAAAATGGTCATATTGAATCTTTCCATTCGATAGTAAGACGTTCTGTTGAAGAAAAATATGAATTTGAAAGTATAAAGCACTTAAAAAATATACTTGAAGCTTTCTATTCATTTTATAATCAATACCGAATACACTCAAGTATTTGTTATCTTTCACCTATAATGTTTCAATGGGCTTGGGAGCAAAAATTGGTTAAAGTAGTTGAAAATGAAAAACATCAAAAAAAACGATTTAAATTATTAGATTTGCCAGTAAATGTTGTTAAAGATTATTATTTTGCTAATTTTGTGATGTCAACTAAAGCGGAAACAGGCTCTGCTGGAGAGCAACCTGTCAGGAATAATTTGACGGACTTGAATAGTCTCGGGGGAGAATATAACTCCCCCAATTTTAACAAACTATTCAATTCCTTTATGCCTTTAAAAACTCATAATGAAAATATCAATTTGTACAATTAATTACGGGTTAAGCCAAATATTTATCCCAATTTGTTAGAATAAATAAATAACGGCTATATGACTGATTCAGTATTATCCTATGTTTTTCATAAAATTGTCACTAATGACAGTTTAAACATCTATTTTTAATATGTTTTAACTATTTAATAATTTTGAAGTAATTTATATTTACTATTTTTGCAAAATGATGAATGTTTTATTCAAAATATCTGTTTTATCAATATTTAGTATCGTAATATGGTTTTGTATTGCAGATAACTATATTGCTGCCCAAAACATTTCGGCAGGCAAAATAGATATGGAGAATAATCAATCACAAGAGAACAATACCCATCAGAACACCTTTAGTTTTGACGATGAAGAAAATCATATTGATAAAAATATAGATTCATTATTTGCTTTTTGTTTTACGTTTTCGTTATCAAAAAAATACATTCTTTTTAACGAACAAATATCTTCCACTTTCTCAGTGGTAATTTGGCAACCGCCTAAAATTTCTTAGTAATTATTATTTTATAAATATTTTATGAATTTGATTTATTCATAAAATATTTTCAATTATTGCTCAGCAACCGTCTCAACAATCACC
>CAIZXK010000710.1 GCA_903936865.1 uncultured Bacteroidales bacterium
GGAAGTAAAAACTTAATAGCTAATATTAAAAGCAAAACCTGGAAAACGATTCCATCCACAACATTAGCAGATTCTATTTCTGTTGATATTCCCCGTAATTTTTATATGACAAGGGATTATATTCAAAAATATGACGGTGAAATAGTTGCTGTAAGTGATGATGAAATAATTGATGCATCCAGGATTTTAAGTAGAAATACAGGTATTTTTGCTGAACCAGCTGCGTCAGCTGCTTTTGCCGGAATGTTGAAATATAAATCTTTAAATAGAATTACCGATGGAAGTAAAAATGTTGTATTGCTAACTGGTTCAGGTTTAAAAGATATAAAAACACTCTCTTCTGTTATAACTATTCCAAAACCATTAAAACCGGAAATAAATTTTATAGTTGATTATTTATCAGATTTTAAAAAATAAAAATGGAATAAAGTAATTTGCATTTTGTTTAGTTGTAAAAATATTCCTTTTGTCTGATTAAATAGTATGTTAGAGCAATACTTCGTTAATTTTTATATGAAGCTGATATTGATATATTTGACAAAGTTGCAGTTGTTTGAATAATGCATTATTTTTCAATTGGAAAAAAATTGCAAGAAAAAACTTTGTCAAAGTTTAACGAACTATTGTTAGAGGACAACGTTTATTATTTAATATTTGTCTAATTAAAGCAAATTGTCAAAAAAAGTAGTAATTTTATACAAAAATTCAAAATCGTTGATATATCCATATTTGCTAAACTAATAATATAAAAAAGTGAAAAAGCGAATTACATTTATTTTATTGTTATTTATTTCTTTCTGTTCATCTTATGCTATTCGTGATACTCTTCAATCGCGTAATTTGAGATTTATTGAGAATAAAAATCAATGGAACAAAAAAGCTTTATTTGGAGCTGATGTTGAAGGTGGTATATTGTTTCTTGAAAAGAAATGCCTGACATTTAATTTATTCAATCCAAAAGACGTAAATCATTCACATGCACATCACAATACTCATAATGAATCAGTAAAAAAAGCCATAAAATATCATGCTTATCAGGTTGAATTTGTTAATTGTAATGATGCTGAATTGATTCCCTCTCAAAAAGATTATGATTATCTGAATTACTTTATTGGTAATGACAAAAATAAATGGGCAGCTAATGTTAGTAAATTTGCTTTTGTTGAGTATAAAAATTTGTTTACTGATATTAATTTAAAGATTTACAGTCAGAAGAATTTTTTGAAATACGATTTTATAATAAGTCCCAATGCAAATCCTGAAAATATAAAATTAAAATATAAATATATTGATAAAATATCTTTAACTAAGGGACATTTATTAATACAAACATCTGTAAATCAAATATTAGAACTCAGACCTTATTCTTATCAACTAGTTGATGGTGTTGAGAAAGAAGTAGAATGTAATTATGTTTTAAACAAAAATATAGTGAGTTTTGAAGTTGGTGAATATGATAAAACCATTCCATTAATTATTGATCCTTCGTTGATATTTTCTACTTATACAGGCTCAACTACAGATAATTGGGGTTTTACTGCTACTTATGATCTTTTGGGGAATGCTTATGCAGGTGGAATCGTTCAAAACAGTGGTTATCCTGTTAATTTTGGTGCATATCAGCTTACCAATGCCGGTTTGTGGGATATTGGAATTATTAAATACGATTCATTGGGTATAAATCGCTTATTTGCAACTTATTTAGGTGGTTTACAATGCGAAATTCCACATAGTTTGATTGTAAACTCCTCTAATCAACTTTTGATTTTAGGTACAACAGGTTCATCAAATTTTCCAGTTACTCCAACTGCTTATGATACAAGTTTTAATGGTGGACAAAATTTAAATTATGATGGAGTGCTTGCTTATCCCAACGGTGTTGATATTTATATTTCAAAGTTAAGTAGTGGTGGTAACCAATTGTTAGCATCAACATTTATTGGAGGTAGTGGAAATGATGGTTTAAATTTCAGGCAGTATTACGATGCCAATATGATGAATGGAAACGATTCATTATATTATAATTATGGAGATGGTGCCAGGGGAGAAATTATTACTGATAATTCAGGGAATGTTTATGTTGGAACATGTACTTTTTCAACCAATTTTCCCGTAACCTTAAATTCTTTTCAGCCTGTTAATCATGGAAAGCAGGAAGGCATCGTATTTAAACTGGATTATAATCTATCAAATCTTATTTGGAGTTCCTATATTGGAGGTTCGGAAGATGATGCCGTCTATTCAATAGATAATGATACTCTTAATAATATTTATGTTACAGGTGGAACTAATTCAACAAATTTCACAGTAACTCCAAATGCTTACAAAACTTCTTATCAAGGTGGAACTGCTGATGCTTTTGTTACCCATATTTCACAAAATGGAAATAATATAATTTCTTCAACCTATTTTGGTTCGCCTGAATATGACCAGGCATACTTTGTTAGAGTTAACAGAAAAGGAGAAATTCATATTTACGGACAAACCAAAGCAGATAGTAATTTACTTATTTATAACGCACTATATAATGTTCCGAATAGTGGACAGTTTATAACAAAATTTAAAAATTCATTAGATTCGTTAATTTGGTCAACAGTTTTTGGTACAGGTGACGGCAAACCAAATATTTCACCAACTGCTTTTGCTGTTGATATTTGCAATAGAGTTTATCTTTCGGGCTGGGGAAGATACTGGGGTGGATATACTATTGGAGCTGAAAGCTGGCCTTGGGGAACTGTTTTTGGAACTGTAAATATGGCAGTAACACCAAATGCGTATCAAACAACTACGGATGGACAGGATTTTTATATTTTAGCAATATCAGATGATGCTAACAGTTTGCAATTTGCAAGCTATTTTGGAGAAATTCATACAGGAACCGATTATAGTGGACACGACCATGTAGATGGAGGAACAAGTCGGTTTGATAAAAAAGGAAACGTGTATCAATCCGTATGTGCCAGTTGTGGGGGATATGATGCTTTTCCTACCTATCCAAGTAATGTATGGTCAACATTAAATCAATCTCCTAATTGCAATAATGCTGTATTTAAGTATAATATTTATAGCGATTTTGCTTTGGCTGATTTTGTTGATCCTCCCATTATATGCGCTCCTGATACTATTTTCTTTCAAAACTCGAGTCTGGGAACTTCTTTTATTTGGGATTTTGGAGATGGTTCTCCTCTAAGTACTGCCGTTAATCCAATTCATTTTTATACCCAATCAGGAATATATAATGTGAAATTAATAGCAAATATGTTGAATGGTTGTGTATTTAGCGATACAATAACTAAACAATTGGTAGTGTTATCCGATTCAAGTTATTCAATTCCCGATGTTTCCATTTGCGTTGGAACATCCAAACAAATAGGAATAAATCCTATCCCATTTCCTACAATAACTTATACATGGAGTCCGTCTATAGGATTGAGCGATATTACCATTTCAAATCCAATAGCTAATCCATTGGTTACAACTACTTATAAATTATTGGTTTTTAATGGAATTTGTACCGATACAATATCTCAAAAAGTTAAAGTAATTAATTTGATTGTTGATGCAGGTAACGATACAATTGTATGTAACGATACTATAAAACTTACAGCTCATACAACTGAAAATCCTGTTCAATATATTTGGTCATCAAATCCTAACTTTACCGATACACTTAATACTTCATTAAACAATAACTTTGCTAATGTTCACATTACATCTAATTCTTATTTCTGGGTAAAGATCAAAAATCAATTATGTGAAGGAATTGATAGCGTGAAAGTAGATTTTGCATTTACAGTAAATCCAATTACTGTTGTAAATCCAACTTGCCATGATACATGCAATGGTTCAATTAATGTAAATATTTCAGGAGGTACTCCACCTTATTCCTATCAATGGAATACAGGCGAAACCACACAAACCATTTCAAATCTTTGTGCTGGAAATTATACTGTTATTGTTAAGGATTCAACTAATTGCAAAAGTGTAAAGAGTTTTGTTCTTACAAATCCCACTCCGTTACTATTAAATCCGATTATCACTCATGTTCCTTGTACTGGAATTTGTATTGGTAAAATAAATGCAAATGCATCGGGTAGCAGTCCTCCATATACTTATGCATGGAGTAATACGCAGGTTAATAATCCGGCAACAAATTTATGTGCCGGTTTTTACTCGGTTATTGTAACTGATAGCAAAAATTGCAAAGCAGAAGATACTGCAACGGTTTTAGTTCAAACTGTGTTTAATAATGTACAGGTTTGGGCTGATAAAGATACTATTTATAAAGATTTAAGCACCAATTTGCATGCAACAGTTATTCCAAATGTAAGCTATTTATGGTTTCCTTCTTATGGCTTAAACAGTACTTCTATTGCTAATCCCAAAGCAACACCTTTGGTAACTACCACTTATTATCTGACATTAACAGATCAATATGGTTGTGAGTATAAAGATTCTATTACTATTATTGTTATCGATTTGCTTTGTGGTGAACCTTATATCTATATACCAAACGGATTTACTCCTAATAATGATTTTCAAAACGATGTCCTTTTTGTTAGAAGTAATATTCTGGATGAAATGAATATGAGTATTTTTGATCGTTGGGGCGAAAAAGTGTTTGAAACCAGTAATATAAATTCAGGTTGGGATGGAAAGTATAAAGGAGAATATTGTCAACCGGGTGTTTTTGTATATTATTTTAAGGGACGATGTTTGAACGAGAAATATTATGAGAAAAAAGGAAATGTTACGTTGATCAGATAGAAATATTAGATAAGAATGAATACTGAAAAAACTCTTTACCTACTGCTTTTACTATGCTTACCTTTTATTGGTGTGGGACAGGATATTCATTTTTCTCAATTCAATAATTCCCCGCTTAATCTTAATCCTGCACAAACAGGTTTTTTCAGGGGTTCTCACCGTTTTGTTTTAAATCATCGTAATCAATGGGCTAGTGTTACAACTCCTTACTCCACTTTTTCGGGTTCTTTGGATATGCAATTACTCAAAAGAAAATTTAAACAGGATATTATTGGGATAGGAATTGTTTTTAACAACGATAAGGCAGGTGATGCTGATATGGGAACTACTGCCGGAAGCCTTTCCTTATCTTATACAAAAGGATTGAACAGGCGTAACAGTCATTTTATTTCCATTGGTTTGCAAGCAGGAGGAGCTCAGCATAAGATTGATTTCACAAAATTGTATTTCGACAATCAATACGATGGCGACCAATTTGATCCGACTATAGAAAACGGCGAAAACTTTAGCCGCAACAGCTATTCTTATATTGATGTTTCGGCCGGAATTCATTGGTTTTTGCAAATGGAAGACCAGCTTATATTTAATGCCGGATTTTCAGCCTTTCATTTAAATCAGCCTAAACTTAGTTTCTTTGATAATGAAGATGTTTACTTAAATACCCGCTTTGTAGTTTATACAAATGCATCAATTGGGTTGAGCAAAAATTCGGATATGATTCCATCCCTGTTGATTATGAAACAAGGAGTTTATAATCAAATAATAGTTGGTTCCGACTTTAAATTTACCCTTAATAATAGTCCTTATTTTTATTCTACAATTAGTGTTGGAGGATATATTCGTAATAAAGATGCTTTTATCGCAAAAGTTGGTCTTGACCAAAGACGTTGGAACTTTGGATTAAGCTACGATTTCAATTTCTCCGATTTACATCCTGCCAGTCGTTACCTGGGTGGTTATGAAATCTCCATAACTTATATTATCAATCAGGTACGTCAGAAAAAAGTAAAAGAAGTACCTTGTCCAATCTTTTAATTGAATTAAGATGAAAAAAATTGGATATAGCGTAAAAAGTAGTTGGATTAAATTTGCAAAAGCAAAGAATATTATATCTTTCATATTCGTATTTGTTGCTTTTCTTAACGTTATTTATTCACAAACAGCCGAAGATTACCGGAAATATGCCGATGAAGCACTTTCTAAAGGTGATTATTATACCGCTTCTGTTTTATATAAAAACCTTTTGGATAAAGATAAGAAAAATATTGAACTTGCCTATCAGTATGCAAACTCCAACCGTTTGTATAATAATTATGTTGAAGCAGCCGAATGGTATTTGTTTGTTATGAAAAATGATAAATCGAATAAAAATCCTTTGAGTGAGTTTTATTATGCCGAAATGAATAAATATATGGGCAACTATAGCCTGGCATTGCAAAATTTCAAAAACTTCCATGACAATTATAAAGAAAAGAATGACTTTTATTCGCGTAAAGCGTTGCAGGAAATTTTGTCGTGTGAATGGGCTATCGAAAGGACAAATGATTCAGCTACTGCTGTAATTACTCATTTAGGAAAGAATGTTAATACCCCTTTCTCCGAATTTGGAGCTGTGCAGATGGGTGATTCTGTTTTGATTTATTCATCTTTAAGACGATTAACCGAAAACGATTTTGAAACTTATTTACCCGATGTTTATCTTTCAAAGGTTTATTATTCCTGGATATCCATTGCCGGTTATTCTTCGGCCAGGGATTTGAAAGGCAAAGTAAATGCTGATGAAGAACATACTGCAAATATTACGTTTGATTTTGCAACTAACATTGCTTATTTTACCCGTTGTGCAAGCAATGAAAATGGTGAAATGATTTGCCGGATATTTGAAAGTAGTATTGTTAATGGCAAATGGGGAAAAGCCAAGCCTTTGAATAATCTGATTAATAGTGAAGGTTCTACTAATACACAACCTGCTTTTGCAAAAATTGCCGATAAGGAAATTCTCTATTTTTCGAGCAATCGACAGGGTGGCTTCGGGCAAATGGACATTTGGTATTCCATTAAATATAATAATGATTTCAGTAAACCTGTTAATTTAGGTAGTAGAATAAATACTTCAGGAAACGAAATTTCTCCTTTCTACAATAATTATACAGGCAATTTGTATTTTGCTTCCGATTGGCACAAAGGTTTTGGTGGTTTTGATATCTTTAAATCAGGAGGAGAACAAAATCAGTGGACAGAACCCGAAAACATGGGTAAACAAATCAATACAAGTTATAACGATATGTATTTTACAGTAAATGCTGTGGATTCTACCGAAGGTTATTTTACATCAAACAGAAAAGGATCTTATTATATAAAAGGGGAAACTTGTTGTAATGATATTTATTCTTACGAACTTATAACTCGTCAGAAACCGGAACCACCTAAAAAGGATACAGTTACAATAGAAGAAAGTATTCGTAAATTACTTCCGCTGACCTTATATTTTCATAATGATGAACCCGATCCTTCAACATTGCAGACAACTACTGATAAAAATTATACACAGACACTTGCTGATTATTATGCAATGATGGATAAATACAAACTGGAGTATTCCAAAGGCTTAAAAGGGGAGGAGAAGCAGAAGGCAATTCTTGATATTGAGTCGTTTTTTAAGGATAATGCAGTTAAAGGATTTAATCAACTGGAAACTTTTGCAGCCTTGCTTTTGCGGGATTTGCAGAAAGGAAATGAAATCAGGATTACGGTAAAAGGGTATGCAAGTCCATTGAATACCGAGGAATATAATGTAAATCTGACCAAAAGACGTATTTCCAGTTTGGTTAATTATCTTAAAGAATACAAGGATGGTATTTTTGTTCCGTATATGAATAATAACGACAGCAGTAAAGTGAAGTTGTATGTATATGAGGAACCTTTAGGAAAAAGTATGGCTGCAAAAACGGTAAGCGATAACCCGAACGATTTGCGAAATTCAGTATATAGCAAAGCAGCCGCTTTGGAACGTAAGATACAGATTTTATATTATGATTATACCAAACAACAAGCTCTGGAGGCCGAAGCTGATTCTACTCCTATAGTTAAATTTGTTTCCGACTCAGTAAATTATGGCAAGCTAAGTAAGCAAACCACCAATGCTTTTACCATTAATTTTACAAATGCCGGCAACTATCCTTTACGCATTAGCGATATTACTTCCGATTGCAATTGCATACGGTTTTACTGGGACGAAAAATTGATAGTACCTGGCGAAAACAGTAAAATTAATCTGCTGATTATTACAGATGAAAAGCAAGGCAAACAAAAAGCTACACTCAAAATAGATTTATTACCCAAAAAGTCAATAAGTTTCCCCTTGTATTTTGAAGGAGTAAAATAATTATAAAACCATTACTTTCCAAAGATATTAATCAATAAGTACGCATGTATTAATAGCTGCTTTGTGTGTAAAACCTTTTCGTGTTAATTGGTGCAATTGGTGGTGGAAATATTTTTTGAATTTTACTGAAGATATAAATCCGATTTATAATTTATTGCCCGTAGGGCATTTATATCCATAAAAAACTAAACCTAATGATTTTAGATTGTCCGTAGGACATAAACATAGTTGTTTGAAAAAAGATTTTTGCTTCGTGGTTTTTCATATATGCAGGATTTAAAGCAAATGGATTTTTTTTAAAACAGACAGGGTAATGCTTAGTAAACAGATGAAAATCAGCAAATTTTTGACCCGGCAATTCAACTAAGTAGTATATACGCATATTTTACTATCTCAGAAATTATGGATTAAAACAATGGAACGCGGATGATACGGATACTTTCCGTAAACGCGGATTATCACAGATTTTTCATAATAATTTGATTTGCAAATGGTAAAAATCCGTTTTTTTTCTGCGTTTTTCACAGGGATCAGCGTTATCTGTGTTCCAAAATTAAAATTTAATAATTTAGTTTATATGTAACAATAAATAATTCTTGGTACTTATGTTGGATTATAAAATAGATATTCCAAAAAAACATTTTTATGAACTAAATCCGATTAACTTTGCAGTCAATCAGAGGCTAAATTTCCAGTGAAATAAATGAGAATAAAACCCGTCTGATGATACCGTTCCTTTATAAAGATGATTTTTTGTGTATTTGGATAGCTTATTTCCTCATAAGAATAATAATGCATTATACATTTTGTTTTGGCCTTATTATTTTTCGCAATTGCTTCCCGACAGTAGTTTTTGCCTTATTATTTTCTGCAATAGGTTCCCGACAGTAGTTTTTGCCTTATTATTTTTCGCAATTGCTTCCCGACAGTAGTTTTTGCCTTATTATTTTTCGCAATAGGTTCCCGACAGTAGTTTTGGTTTTATTATTTTTCGCAATTGGTTCCCGACACAAAAATCAACAAATTAGTTTATTCATTTTAATAACATTTTGTAAATAATTAAAACAAATAGTAAATGGAAAATTTAAAATTTAGTACATTACATGTAAGCCATCTCTCCAACGAGAACGTTAGGGGATTAGTAGGACGTAGCTGCGATGATGCAGAATTGGCAACTACGTCAATTGGCGATTTAACCAATGCAGCATTGGTTAAATTAAGAGAAAACTTAACTCTTTTTTCGGCTCAGGTTAACAGAGAGCAGAAAAGTGTATTAACCGAAAAAGTGAATACTTACAGAACAGAATGTAACAGCATTTTTTCAGAAATTAAAAGGGTAAATAAATTTGAATGCAAATCGCGCGACAGCATTAAAAAAGCAGCCGCACTACTATTGGAACCATTTTTAAAACCTTACATCAATCTAAGCAAGCAAACCCTACTAGACCAGCAAGAATCAACCAAGCAAATGCTCGAAAAATACAATGCTGATACTACATTAACCGATGCAGCACATGCAATTGGACTCACAACTATTTTCATAGTCGAGCAGTCAGCTGCGTCCTTTAGTAATCGACAACTATCAGAAATTTTGTGAATTAATAGAATTAGCCATTGAATTTCTGCCCAATACCGATTTAATCAATCTGTTTAAAAACATGGAAGAACTCCGTGTAAAATACCACGCCCTTATACCAAAGGAAGAAATAATTACCGGTGAAGAAATAGAAGAAGTAGATACCGCGGTTTAAAAAATAAAAACCCCAAACCATAAGAAAATTAAATTCTTATGGTTTGGGGTTTTATTAAAAAATAGTATATTTGTAGATTGAAAAATGGGAAAATCCTTACAAAGTCAATGCAAATTTGGATATTTATTATACGGATTTTCTGTATTAATAAACGAGTTATGCAAAATTTTAAAATGAAGCAGTCTACTTTAAATATGATCTTTACTATCATTTTTATTCTATTACATCTGAATATATTTGGACAAGTAACTTATTACCCTTTACTGATAATTAATGATAACTTTCAAAATATTAATTTCAAAGCAAAAGAAGAATATTGCTTTTATAATGCAAAACCCAAAGATTTAATTGAAAATCCAGAGTTTAAAGCGTCAATAATTAAGAGGTATAAAATTAAATCAATAAATCATAAAAATTTGGAATCAAGCATAATTGAGTTATTTGACAACAATGGACATTTAATTTGCCAAAAAGAGTATGTAAACCAATCGTTGTTTAATTCTATCACGATGGTTAACAGATATAATAAATCTTCGTTTCTTACAAGATCCAGACCAGATAAAAATCCAAAAAGAATCAAGAATTACTACAATTATGACAGAAGCGGAAACTTGATCAAATATAAAGAGCTACATAAAAGAGGAATTTTTAAAAGAAGACTAATTGAAGAACAGAATTACACTTTCGATACATTGGGGAACTTGACATATATACAAGGAATTAAAGAATTCTATTACAATAAAATAGGAGCACTTGTTTTAGAAAAAGAAATAAATATCAATGGAGAAAGTTTTTCAAAGGTAAATCTAAGTGAAGGATGCAAAGCAAATTATGCAAACAGACAATTCAAAGAATATTTTTATGACTCCATTGGTAATTTGGAATTAATTAAGATCAATCATTTTGATAGTATCAATTTTGAGAACTTCAAGATTACTTTTGAATATGATGAATTAATGCGATTGATTACAATTACGAAATATTTTGGAAATGGAGAAAAATGGGAAGTAAATCAATTAGAGTATTCAAATAGTCTGTTGATTGCTAATTGTCTAACATGTTACAATGGGACATCAGATGATTATTATACAATAACAACTAAATATTCCTATGAGAATGGATTGATCTGTAAAACTGAAGAATTTTACAGTAATGAAAAAACTAAAAATTACAAAAGAGAAGAAATACAATATGAATATACTTTTTATTGATATTCTGAAAAAGAAAAAGAGACAAAAAAACTTTGCATAATCGAGTGGACTGCCCTGCCAGTAATTAACTTTGCAGGGATAGATTCTTATCAAGCAATTGGGTAAGGAGTTTATTACAGTTTAGTTTGTAAGAAAAATGTATATTTGTAGAAAAATAAAAATGAGAAAATCCTTACTAAACCATTGTAAATTTGGATATATTATACGGATTTTCCGATTTAATAATATGTTAGCTATTATTATTAAGATATAAGGAAGATAAGCTATCTAATTAAAAATTATTTTATAACAAATGAACGAGAAGAAAGATGATAGTTATTTAAAAAAAGTAATTGTGACCCAGACAATGGGCTTCATTGATATAAGTCAAAAACGCATATTATGGCAAGGGATTAGTGATGAGTTTAAGGGAAAATTTAAAATCAGTCACACCTCAGGAAATGTATTAGAAATTCTTAGAATTTGTATTCCTTATAAAAATTGGGAAATTAAGTTATCTGAATCTGACACAAAACCTTTAAAATTCGAAATATCTTTCAAAAGTGAAATTGATTATGAATTAATAATTAGTTACGAAGACTCAATTGAAAAATTATTGAAACGACTTGGGAAGAGAGAGGTTGAATTGGGACACGAGAATTTTGATAATAAATATTTAATAAAGAGTCATAATTCAGAAATAACAATGAAATTAATCTCACAAGACATAATTGACGATTTTATTAAATTAAATATTTACTCATTTTCTTATACTTCTGATTTAGAAAGTCGAACCTCTAATCTAATTTCAGTTATTAGTCGAACGATTGAAGATAAATCAATAATTGAAGATTTAATTAGATTGCATATGAGAATAATTGATAAACTCAAAGAATTAGTATTTATAGAATAACAATTGTTAATTGAGCTTACTACCCTGCAAGTAATTAGCTTTGCAGGGATAGATTCTTATCAAGCAATTGGGTAAGAAGTTTCTTACGGTTTGGTTTGCAAGAAATAGTATATATGTAGAAAAATAATACAATTTACCAATAAAAATTTAAATCAATGAATCTGGTTAAAATACTAATATTTTTCTTGCTATCAACTTTATTGTTTTTAAGCTGTACAGAGGTTTCTGAAAAATCTGCAAAAGAGAATTATTCAAATAAATCTGAATCAAATGACAGTGTTCCTATTGAAGAACCAGAATCAGAATCAGAATCAGAACCAAATATTAATTTAACTCTCCTAAAAGAAAAAAATGATAAAAGAGTTTTTCAAAAAGTGATTAATTTAAAAGACCTTCAAAATACAGATTTTGCAATTACTTTAGAAAACAAATTATCAGATTCGAAAAATGTTATTTATGCTTCATCTTTAGTCTTTGCTTGGGATAAGTTAAATAAAATTTTAAAATCACCTTTAATTTTAGATAGTAGTTGCAGTAATGATTTTAAACTATTATATAAATCTGATTCATACAAAGGATCACTACATAAGTATGAATATCAAGCAGAAGCAATTGTTAGAAATGAGAGTATACTTATAAAAGCATTCTATAAAAAATCTCTACCTTTTATGATGCCATTTCATACAATCAATAAGGGAGTAGTTTTTAATAATATCAGAGTAAAAGCATTTGGAATAAAAAGTTATGAATTAGGATTGAATCAGCAAATAGAAATACTTTATTATGAAGACGATAACCATTTTGTTTTAAAGTTAAAGCCAATCTACACTGAACATGAAATATTTTTAATAAAAGGATTTTCACCAAAACATAGTTTTTCAGATTTACTAAATGTAATGAACAAATTAATAGACATCGGAAAAAAAGAAAAGAAAACAAGATTAAACAGATGTAAATATGAAATAAAGACCAATGATATTTTGACAATTCCAATAATTAATTTCAATATAGAAACTAATTATGAAAGTATGATAAATCAACATTTTATATGCAATAATCGTTATTATACTATTGACTCAGCTTACCAACGAACTGCATTTATTTTAGATGAATATGGTGCCGAAGTAGAAAGTGTGGCATTATTTCCGGCTGAAGCACCTTGTAAGCCTAAAAAACTTGTTTTTAACAAACCTTTTGTTATTTATTTGAAACGAAAAGATAACAAATATCCTTATTTTGCACTAAAAGTTGTGGACACAGAATTAATGTTACCAAAGTAAACAAGTACTTCAAGATATAAGACATACATTTTCAAGATATATTGTTTGAAAAAAACTCATAAATAATAAGAAATAAATAATTTTGCAATTGCAATTGAAAATAAAAACATCAAAAACTGAGACACCAAATGTATAAAATATCACTTGAGAAGGAAGATTTTTTAAGATACCAGCTTTATACAGCTTCTCAATCAAAAAGTATCAGAAAAAAAAGGATTCGTACCTGGATTTTGTTGACTATTAGTTTTTTTATACTTGGATTAGTATTACTACAAAACAATGACAAATTTCTATCTTTTTATTTCATTGGATTTTCATTGCTAACATTTATTCTTTTTCCCTTTTACCAAAGAAGACAATATAAAATACATTACGAAAAACACATAAATGAAAATTACCGTAATAGGTTTGGTATTGAGAGCCAAATCAGATTTGAAGATGGGTTTTTAATAAGCAAAACTGATGCTCAGGAAGGGAAAATAAAGCTTACAGAGATTCAGGAAATAAACGAAATTACCGGGAATCTATTCATTAAAATTAAAACAGGAGAAAGTATAATAATTCCTTCCAGGTATGGAGAATTTAACAAACTTAAAGAAGAATTAGTTTACTTGATTTCACCTCTTGGGGTTGAATGGAAAAAGCAATTAAATTGGAAATGGAAATAATACCAACGTGATTTATAGATTAATTCATTTTTTTAATGGTAAAATGCCAATCAGAAATATGTTATAGTTTCAATAGCGAAGCGAATTGGACTATTACAAATTTCATTTCGGTAAAATTCGATAAAATTTTTTACCTAATTGTATTAAAGACAAACTAAACGACAGATATTAAAAACAACTAAGCTTTCTCGTTGAGTACTTTAGTTGGTAGTTAGTTTAAAGGAAGTAGTTTTTGCAAAGCCATCGGATACTTTAATCCTTCTGGTTTTGACTTAGCAGGAGTGAAGCAATAATTTCAGGAACTACCTGAAAAGAAAAAAGTCTGTTTTATAATACATAAAACAGACTATTTTAAAACTGTATCAATCAGTTAATGATTGCACTGATGTTCGCTTCCATTATCATGATTATGGCTTTTGCCATTTTGAGTTAAAAACAAAACAATAAAACCGATTCTTTTGAAGCTGTAAGAATGACTTCTGGATTAACTTTTGATTTTCAAAGCTTATTTTGCTGTATCCATTTGAATTAAAAGCATTGCTTTTTATAAAGATGTTAAAAATGTGGATGATTAGTTTAGGATTGAGTTTATTGAAAAAATATAAATTTGCTGATAATTAGAGTTTTAAAACATCTTAATGATTTCTTAATATTAACTTAATCCAGCCTTAACAGCAAATGTATTTTGCTGCTGTATATTTGCACTGTAAAAATTAATTACATAAAAAATGAAAAAATCAATCTTATTGTCAGTTTTATTTATCGCTTCAATTTGTTTTGCACAAGCAGGAAATCCTGTTAAATCTGAAAAAGCAACTGAATCTCAAATTGTTTTAAAAGGCAAAGTTGTCGACAAATCAACAGGAGAAGCATTGGTTGGTGCTATAATCAATGTTGGAAATTCAGAGTATAAAGCCTATACTGATTTGGATGGCAATTTTGAAATTAAAAACGTAAAGGAAGGAAACTATAATATTGTAGTTTCATTTATTTCTTATAGTTCAAGTTTAATCGAACAAACCGTTATTAAATCTAATAATAACTCATCATTAGAAATAGAGTTAATAGAAGAGAACAAATAAATATAATAAAGTTAAGTTTAATATATTATCCCGCCGTATTAATAATTTGAAAATTTTATTATTACGGCTTTTTTATTTTTGTCATTATAAAGTTAAGAAATCGAGTCATGAAAAAGTTATTTTTATTAGTTTTTATTTTAATGTTAAACCTATCAGCATTATATTCACAACAACTTGAGATTAAAGATGGAATTTATTATAAAGATAAAAAATTATACACAGGAATACATAAAGAATACACAGAAAATGGAATTCTTTTAATGGAATTAAATATCGTAAATGGTATAAATGATGGGTTGTCAAACTATTATTATGAAAATGGGAAAAAAAAGGAGCAACAATCTTATAATAAAGGTGAAAAGGATGGTATTTGGATTACCTGGAACGAAAATGGAATTAAAACCGCTGAAGCTCGTTATTTAAAAGGTAAAAAACATGGATACTGGTATATCTGGGATGAAAACGGGAAAATGATACGTGAAATGAAATATGAAAATGGAGAAAAAAAAGGTATATGGAAAATGTGGGATATTAATGGAAATCTTTTGCAAGAGCGAAAATACTAACAATATTATTTTATAAAAAAGAGCAGTTTCAAAGAAAGGAAGCTGCTCTTTTTTTTTCAATGTTTAAAAATTATTAAATTAACGTTACCATACAATTAAAGATCATCAAATAATTAATGCTAACTTAATGTGCTTTATGGTAGCTAATTATATAATAATATGTTATTTTGCAATAGTATTAATAATTAATAAATTAATAAAGTGAAGTTTCATAATCAATTATTTTGCATTATCGTACTTATTATTTTTTCAGGAATAAAAGTTTATTCTCAAACAGGTTCAATTACAGGTATTGTGGTTGATAAAAAAACAAAGGAAACCATAATAGGAGCCAATGTTGTTATTTCGGGAACTACCATTGGTAAATCAACAGATTTGAATGGTTTCTTTGAAATTATAAATCTCAAACCTGGTAAATATAATTTAAATGTATCGTTTATATCCTATACAACTATTGAGTTAAAAGATATAAAAGTAGAAGCTGGAAAATCAACCAAATTAAATATTGAAATTGACGAAAAATCAACTTCTTTGAAAGGAGTTACAATAACGGAGCGTAAAAAAACAGACACCGAAATGTCGATGATTAGCTCAATAAAGCAAAGTAGCTTAGTTGTTAGCGGAATTTCCAGTCAGCAAATTGCCAAATCTCAGGATAAAGACGCATCTGAAGTAATTCGCAGGGTACCTGGAATTACAATTATTGATGGAAGATTTGTTGTAGTCAGAGGGTTGATAGAACGTTACAATACCGTTTGGCTTAATAATGCATCTACACCCAGTTCCGAATCGGATGTGAGAGCATTTTCTTTTGATGTTATCCCAAGCAATATGATTGATAGGATGATGGTATATAAAACACCTGCACCTGAATTACCTGCAGATTTTGCAGGAGCTGCTATACAAATTTTTACCAAGAATATGCCTGAAAAAAATTCATTAACGATAAGTTATACTGCTGGATTACAAGGAGGAACAACATTTAATGATTTTTACAAATACAAAGGTGGTAATACAGATTGGTTGGGTTATGACGATGGAACAAGAAGTTTACCTTCAGAACTTCCGTCTTCAGAAGAATTTAACAAACTGAATAATTTCACAGGAAGTGCAGAACAGATTCAAAATCAAAAAGCTGAAATAACTCGTTTGGGCAGAACTTTTAATAAAATATGGACAGCAGATAAGAATACAGCTCCTAATGATAATAGTTTATCTATAGGACTCACCCGAAAATTTAATGTTGGTAATATAGATATTGGTAATATTAGTTCATTATCTTATAGTAATTCTTATGATTTTGATGAAATAACTAAAAATGGTTTTATCTCTTATGATACCGTAAATGATATATCAAATTATTCATATAAGTATATTGATAAAGAGTATTCTAATACAGTAAAAATTGGAGCATTATTTAATTGGTCATTTTTATTAAATAAAAAAAATATTATTGAATTACGAAACATATTTAACCAAAATGGAAAAACTAAAACAAATTTACGTTCCGGAAAAGATTTCTATAGTGATGCTATAAATGGTGTTAAAATACAAGCTAATGAATTAAGTTACACTAGTCGTACAACCTATTCTGGTCAGTTAGGTGGACAACATAAATTTAATAATGATAATACTAAATTTGACTGGACATTAGGATATGCTTATGCCAATAAAAACCAACCTGATAATCGAAGGACAAAAGCAAATTATTATGATGCTGGAGGAGATACCACTGATCCTAATTATGGAAAATATGCTTTTACAATTACTAATGACGCAGATGCAGATAATAACGGCAGACTTTACAAAGATATGAATGAAAATATTCGGATTGGAGCCGTAAATTTTGAACAAAAACTTCGAATTAGAAACTTTTATCCAGAGCTCAAAACTGGAGTTTATTTAGAATCAAAAAAACGATCATTTAATGCCCGTAATATTGGTTATACTATTGCA
>CAIZXK010000711.1 GCA_903936865.1 uncultured Bacteroidales bacterium
AGGGTGTGATGACTTTCTGACAGAAAAACCAGTCGATTTCCGATCATCATCTACTTCGTATCAGGACGAAGCTGGGACTTACTCAGGTGTATTGGGTTTATACCAGTTATACAGCGATTTGTACATTCATCCCAATACCCCACTTATTGGTGAGTTAGGTACAGATGAATCGTTAGCAAATGGAAATCAGGCTGCACTTGCTGCAATATACAGATATTCACTTACATCGAACGATCTTTATGTATTGCCCGATTGGTACGCCATGCATTACAAACTAATTAGTAGTTGTAATGTGCTTATTGATAGAGTTGCAGTAAATTTCCCGGCACCAAATGCAGCCATTCAGCGTATGGTTGGTGAGGCAAAAGTACTTAGAGCTTGGTCTTATTTTCGATTGGTTCAGACATTTGGACCTGTGCCACTTGTTACTAAAGAAATGATGACTGAAATTGATTGGAAAATTGGACGAACCCCGGTTAAAGATATTTACAGTCAAATCATTACTGACCTGAGCGATGCCACTGTTGTTGGAGTTTTACCAAATGTAAGGGATGCAAAGGATCCTATCAGACTGTCACATTGGGTAGCAAAAGCCATGCTTGGGAAAGTTTATCTTACAATGGCTTCAACCAAAGAAACAGGAATTGTGGATGATTTGCTCTCAAAAATCTCACGTTCAGACTGGGGATATTCAAAAATTACCGAAACTCCAAAAGAACTTTATCAAAAAGCAGAACAAGTATTATCCGATATTAAAACAAACTCCGCTATTACACTTGAAGGCGACTACCGAAAACTTTTTGTGGCCGAATACAAAAATCAGATAGCCGAAAACATGTGGGAGCTTCAGGCTAACGATGGAAAAGCAAGTGCCAACCCAAACAGGGGTTTTGGTTTCATTTATAATTATGGCATTGCTATAGGTAACACCTTTGGTGTGGTTTATAATAATATTTGGAGAAAGAATATAATGTTTGCTCCAGCATTGATGTTGAGAGGGGAACAAAGTATTAATAATCAGGTGGTTTACGTGGGAGGTTACGAAGAGTCAGATAAGCGTAAACCATGGATTCTATCAGGTGGTCGAATGGTTACCGACGCACAGAATATAGCGGCACCGCAGTATTGGAGGGCAATATATAATGTGGGTAGTAAAGTCTTTACACCTACCGAAAAAACAGGAAAGTCAGTTGCAATACAGGAAAATACATGGTTGTCGGATACCTGGTATTATACTTGCGTTACAAAATTCAGATTCTATCTGGATAAACCGCTGGATGAATTGACAGCACTTACCGATGTCAACAGTTTACCATTGAACTTTACTGTTATCAGGTATGCTGACGTATTGTTAATGCTGGCCGAAGCATCTATGAAGGCTAATGATGGAGTGGCTACCGATTTAACTGCCGAATGTATGAATCTGGTGCGCGCACGCTCAAGGGATGATGCCAATGTATTGGCAGCAACTGAACTGCCTCCTTACGATAAAACAACTTTGACTATGGAGAACATATTAAACGAACGAAAACTTGAACTTTGTTTTGAAAACATAAGATGGTTCGATTTAGCCCGTACGGGAAAGCTGTTAGAGAAATACAACTTAGCTATTCCTGCGCCAGCTCAAAATATGACTACACACCCAATTATTACCGATACAAAACATTATTTGTATCCGATACCACAATCGCAGATTGATGTTTCGTTGAATAAAACGGATATGTTTCAAAACTATGGTTATTAATGTAATTTCTAAAATTTTACAAAATGAAAAAAATCATGATAAATAAATTAAAACAAGCTGCAACTGTATTGTTGATTGCACTTGCATTTGTTGGTTGCGAAATGAGTGCGCTTGATCCCATGACAAACGAAATACCTGACCCAAATGCTTATACGCTACCAAGGGCAGTATTTATGGGAACTACAGTGAAAATTTCGGGAAGTTTTATCGTAAGTTCCGATTCAACGTCTTTGTTTCTTCGTCCGGTTTCCGATGCTTCGGGAGCATCAGATGTAAAAGTTGAAGTTCCCACAAGAGCCATTAATGGCTGGACAGCTTCATTTAGAGTGCCTGCCGTAGGTGCTATTGCCGAAGGAAAATACAATCTGATTGTAAAACGCGGTGATAAAACATTCGTCATAAAA
>CAIZXK010000712.1 GCA_903936865.1 uncultured Bacteroidales bacterium
CTATTAATCAATTTAATATAACAAAAGAATATGCTGAAGAAATTGATGCTTTTTTTAATTTAATGAAAGATAGAGAAATTATTGATATTCAGATTCAAAGTTATACTGATTTTTTATCAAGTACTAATTATAATATAATTTTATCACAAAAAAGAGCAATAACTGTCAAAAATTATATCATTGCAAAAGGTTTTGAAAAATTTATTAGTAAAACATTAGCTGGAGGCGAATTACCACCAGAATTAGAAAACCAACCTAATGGAATACTACAAAATCGGAAATCTTTGATTATATGTAAATTCAAAGAAAATAGTGAAAACGAAATAAAAGGCAAAAATGTATTGGGAAAGCAATTAAATGATGTAAAAGTAGGAGAAAATATCGTTTTAAAAAATTTCAACTTTCTTCCGGGTCGTCATTATTTAACTGTAAAATCTCAGCCAGAACTGGAAATATTGCTTTTTACATTGGCTGAAAATCCAAAGTTAAAAATTGAAATTCAAGGACATATTTGTTGTGAGTATAATGATAATGATGGTTATGATCAGGATACTTATACCAGAAATCTTTCCGTAAACAGGGCAAAATATATTTATGATTTTTTGATAAAAAACAATATTAAATCAGATAGACTTTCTTATAAAGGATTTGGGTCAGCTAAACCATTGGTTTATCCTGAAATAACTGAAGATGATCAAAATAAAAACAGAAGAGTTGAAATTGTAATTATAGAAAAGTAAACTTTTTTTATTTTATTTTTTGAACATAATCCATCCATTTTTTTTCATTATTTTTGTAAGAAAAAAGGATGTCAACTATTTTAAAAGAAGAGAAAAAATACATTTTTAAATGTGTAAATTGCAATACAATTATTCAACCAATAGGAATACAGTATCTTTGCCCTAAATGTGAGATTGAGAATAGTATTAAATTACCTCCAAAAGGAGTATTGAATACCCTTTATAATTTTGATAATATCAGTAAAAAAGTAAAAACTTTTAAAACTTTAAAAGATAGAGAATATTTTGATATTTTACCAATTAATTCAATAGAAAGTCTTGGTTATTTGCGTGTTGGTAGAACTCCACTTTATAATATCCATAAATTAAATTCTGAAAATTTAAACTTTGAATTGCTTTTGAAAGACGATTCACAAAATCCTACTTTCTCATTTAAAGATAGAGCTTCAATTTTAGTTTCAGCTTTTGCTAAAGAAAATAATACAAATACAATCGTTGCAGCTTCTACTGGTAATGCAGGATCTTCATTAGCAGGTATCTGTGCTTCTCAAGGACAAAAAGCAGTAATTTTTGTCCCATCTTCAGCACCAATTGCAAAACTAACACAAATTGTAATGTATGGAGCAACTATAGTTACTATTGATGGAAATTATGACATGGCTTTTGATTTAAGTATAGCTGTTAGCAAACATTTTGGTTGGTTTAACCGCAATACAGCTTATAATCCGCTAACTATCGAAGGAAAGAAAACTGTTTCTTTCGAATTATTCGATCAACTCAATGAACAGATTCCCGACAGAATTTTTGTTCCTGTTGGTGATGGAGTTATTATTTCTGGAGTTTATAAAGGGTTTGAGGATTTATTGAAGTTGGGTTTTATTGAAAAAATGCCTGTTATCATTGCTGTTCAATCAGAAGGAAGTAAAAACTTAATAGCTAATATTAAAAGCAAAACCTGGAAAACGATTCCATCCACAACATTAGCAGATTCTATTTCTGTTGATATTCCCCGTAATTTTTATATGACAAGGGATTACATTCAAAAATATGACGGTGAAATAGTTGCTGTAAGTGATGATGAAATAATTGATGCATCCATGATTTTAAGTAGAAATACAGGTATTTTTGCTGAACCAGCTGCATCAGCTGCTTTTGCCGGAATGTTAAAATATAAATCTTTAAATAGAATTACCGATGGAAGTAAAAATGTTGTATTGCTAACTGGTTCAGGTTTAAAAGATATAAAAACACTCTCTTCTGTTATA
>CAIZXK010000713.1 GCA_903936865.1 uncultured Bacteroidales bacterium
AGCAGATGCCGATGGTTTGGTGGCTTTGCGTTTTACTTGTTTTTTAAGTGCCTTTGCAAGCATTTCATAAAAGCGTTGTTCGGCCAATTGCTTGTTGGTAAGTTGGCTTCTGCTATCCTGAACCGTTATAATCAGAATGCCTTCACTATTAATTCTGTTCTTCAGGTGGCTGATGATAAGCTCTTTTTCATCATCATTCAAAACAAACGAATTGCCTATATCAAATCTTAACTCAACCCTGGTTTCGGTTTTGTTTACATTTTGTCCGCCCGGTCCGCTGCTCCTTGAAGTTTGAAAAACAAACTCCTGTGTAAATTTTCGCAAACTAAGTTTTTTGGCTGCTTCACTCAAGTATGAGGTTTTTATATTCATGAAATGTCTTTTTGCAAAAATAATAAAATAAATCAAGGTCGGGTAAGTTTAAAACAAGAGTTATTTAATCTGTTGCCTTTTTTACCTTATTACTTCCTTACTGAAATAAAAAACATCATTAAGCTTTCAACAGTTGCAAAAAGTATTCATCTTTCCACTCCTTGTTTATCAATACCCATTCCTTACGCATTCCACAAACAGTAAAGCCATTATGGGTAAACAAGGTTAAGCTGGCTTCGTTATCGGTAAGTATGCTGCAATACAACTGATGCAACTGCAATATATTGAAACAATATCCGATAGCAGTCTGTAATGCATCGCTTGCAAAGCCCTTTTTTCTGAATTCATCGGTTATCAGAATCCCAATACCAGCCTTTTGGTTGTTGGGGTCGAAATCAAAAATATCAATACAACCAATCGGAATTTTATTTGCTTCTATCATAAGCCTTACTTGCTTATTGGCATAAATATCCTGCGAGCTAAATACATATTGCTCGAGCATATACCTCGAAAAAGGAGTTACCGTATTACTTATATGCCATACGGTGGTATCGTTTTCCCAATCGTAAAGTATATCAACATCTTCCGGTTCCATTGCCCTAAGCATTACATTGTTCCCTTTTAGTACCTGCATTGGTTTAATTTATTATGTTTTATGCTGCAAATATAAAACATTCTTTCAATTGAAAGAATGAATGTATAATTAAAAGATTAATTTTCTGTAATTGAAATTGAAAAGCCTTTTTAATCAGATTTTAATTTGCAATTAATACCCGATTAATTTGCAACGCTTTATTTTGCTGAAAAAAAAAATCGATGTATTTATTTATTATCCTTCAGAATGTTCACAAAGGCTCAGATGATATTGCAGTATTGGATCCCACTGGTGCCGGAATGGCAATAATATCGATAAGCATTGTATTTATTGCACTTACTTCATTGTATTTAATATTCAGAGTTATTGGCAAGCTTTTCCAAAAAGAATTCAGGTTCAGGAGCAGAAAAAATCAATTGCCTATTAATAAAAATCAGCTTCAAATTGATGATGAACCTACAGGCGAAGTTTGTGCTGCAATTGCAATGGCTATGTATTACTACAATACACAGAACCATGATTATGAAAACACAATATTAACCATTAAGAAGAACACAAGTAATTATTCACCATGGAGTTCGAAAATATACGGACTAAGAAAAAACTTATAACAATGGAAAATAACAACAAACCTAAAGACTTCCCACTACTTAGAATAATCGTATTTTCTGTTTACGGATTATTGATTTATCTTTTGTATTATCTTATTCGTTTTGGCATTTAAACTGTTTTTTTAATTTTTTTTGCCTTGCTATACTATTTATATGTAATTTTATTGCAAATAAAACCAATGATGAGTTCATTTAAAATATTAATAGTAGAAGACGAATTAAAAGTAGCCAGTTTTGTAAAAAAGGGTTTGGAAGAAAATGATTTCGAAGCAGATATTGCTTTTGATGGATTAATGGGATTGAAAATGACACAACAAACCCATTATCATCTGATTATTCTCGACATTAACCTTCCAGTTATGAATGGATTTGAAGTTTGCAAGGAAATCAGAAAAACAGATATCAAAATCCCCATTTTAATGCTAACTGCATTAAGTGCAACAGATAATAAAGTAATGGGTTTTGAATCAGGAGCTGATGATTATTTGGTTAAACCCTTTGAATTTAAGGAATTGATAGTTCGAATAAAAGCGCTTTTAAAACGGTCTCAGGAATATTCTTTTTCATCAAATATTATAAATATTGCCGATTTGGAATTGAATACCGATAGTAAAATTGTAAAACGGGGAAATGATATTATCGATCTTACAGCTAAAGAATTTTTATTACTTGAATATCTTCTGAAAAACAAGGGAAAAGTAATATCCCGGGTTGAAATTGCCGAAAAAATATGGGACATCAACTTTGATACAGGCACAAACATCATTGATGTATATGTAAATTTTCTCAGAAAAAAGATTGACAAAAACTATAATCCCAAACTTATACACACTGTAATCGGGATGGGTTATGTAATAAGAGAAATGTAAAATGAATATACGATATAAACTTTCCATACAATTTACAGCCATTGTACTAAGTATTCTAGTTCTTTTTTCATCTGCCATTTATTTTATTTCAGCCAATTACCGAAAAAAAGATTTCACAACACGTTTGGAAGAAAAAGCATTAACAACTGCTAAGTTACTTATCGAAGTAAAGGAAGTTGACAGTACTTTACTAAAAATCATTGATAAAAATACTCTAAATGTATTAGAAGATGAAAAAGTATTAATCTATGATAATAAAAATAATCTCATCTACAAAAACACTGACAGCACTTTTAGAACAAAGGATTTAGGATTACTCAATAATATAAAAAGCAAAAAGAAAGTTTACTTCACAGAAAGTAAAACTGAATATGTTGGTATTGTTTTTTCTTATGCTACAAAAGAATACATTGTAATTGCATCTGCCTATGACAAATATGGATTGAAAGAATTGAAGGATTTAAGGATGATACTGATAACAGGTCTTTTTATCTCATTTTTATTAACTCTGTTTGCTGGACTTTACTTTTCGGATAGGGCTATGAAACCTATTTTGAATGTAATCAAACAAGTAAATAATATCAGTGCTTCAAAACTTAATACCCGGGTAGATGAAGGCAATGGAACGGATGAAATTGCCAGACTCGCCATAACTTTTAACAAAATGCTTGAAAGATTGGAACTTGCATTTGAAAACCAACGTCAATTTGTTTCTAATGTATCACATGAATTAAGAACTCCGCTTACCTCACTAACTGGACAATTAGAAGTAACATTAATGAAAAAACGCCAAACGGATGAATATGAAATTATACTCAATTCCTTGCTTGAAGATATTAAAACCTTGAATTCCTTATCAAATGGATTACTCGAACTTGCACATTCAAATATTGATATTCATGCTTTTAAAACAAGTAATCTGAGAATTGATGAAATATTACTGCAATCACAAACCGATTTGCTCAGACGAAATAATAATTATTTAATTACTATTGATTTTGATGAATTACCTGATGATTATCAAAAGCTGGTAGTTTGTGCTAACGACAACCTGCTTAAAATTGCTTTTACAAACATAATGGATAATGCATGTAAATTTTCGGAAATTAAAAAAGTAGATATTAAAATTGCTTTCAGTACAGACTTTATTATCATTAAATTCATCGAC
>CAIZXK010000714.1 GCA_903936865.1 uncultured Bacteroidales bacterium
GTTGATAAAAACAACCGTCCCGACTTAACACCCTTGATAAAAGCGAGTGAAACTATCGGAAAAGTTATAAGCAAAGGAGATATAGCTATTTATGAATCAACAGTTTATCCAGGTTGTACTGAAGATGATTGCTTGCCAGTTATCGAAAAAACTTCAGGAATGAAGTTAAATGTCGATTTTTTTGCAGGATATTCTCCCGAAAGAATAAATCCTGGTGACAAAGAACATACAGTAACTACTATTCATAAGGTAACATCAGGCTCTACTCCAGAAATAGCAGAAGTTGTAGATCAATTGTATAAAAAAGTAATAAAAGCAGGAACACATAAAGCTCCTTCTATTAAAGTTGCAGAAACCTCTAAAGTAATTGAGAATTCTCAACGTGATATTAATATAGCATTTGTAAATGAATTGGCACGTATTTGTGCTCACATGGGATTGGATACCAGAGCAGTACTTGATGCAGCAGGTACCAAATGGAATTTTCTAAAATTTTCACCGGGTTTGGTAGGCGGACATTGTATTGGTGTTGATCCATACTATATTGCACAAAAAGCACAGGAAGTTGGCTATCATCCTGAAATTATTTTAGCAGGTCGTAGAATGAATGATGGTATGGGAGCATGGATAGCTGCTCAGATCATTAAACTGATGATTCGTAAAGATATTCCTGTAAATAAATCCAGAGCTTTGGTTTTGGGAATCACTTTTAAGGAAAATTGTCCTGATGTAAGAAATACTAAAGTTGTTGATGTTGTGAATGAATTACGTCAATTCGGTTGTCATGTTGATATTTACGATCCTTGGGCTGATGCTACTGAAGTAAAACATGAGTATGGCGAAACATTAATAACAGAATATAACTTAGCTAATTATAACACTATAGTTTTAGCTGTTGCTCATAATGAGTTTAAAAGTATTGATTTTAATCTAAGATCCAAACATAGTGTTTTATATGATATTAAATCATTACTTCCAATAGAAACTGTTGACGGAAGATTATAGCATTATGTTCATAATCCAAAAAGAGGCTACTTTAAAAAGTAACCTCTTTTTTTATTGCATGCTTTTTTTACATTTTTTTAAAATATACATAAAAATTATTATATTTAATTCATAAAGTAATAATAAACAAGCTAATATGATTAATAATAGCTGAATTAATAACTAAAAAAATTATTATAAAATTGAAAAAAGGTCGTACTTTTGTTCAATTAACTGTTGCTTCTTTATTTGCAAATTACCTGGCGAATAATTTGCTAAACAAATTCATAACTATCATTTATACCAGCACTTAAAAGATACAACTGTTTTTATTTTATTAACTATTTATCAAGATTTATGTATTGCTACTATTATCCACGATTAATGCTAACAGTTGATGCAGTAGTTTACCGTCAGCAGAATAATCAATTCAGTATTTTATTGATAAAACGAAAAAATAATCCATTTATTAATCATTGGGCTTTGCCTGGTGGTTTTGTTGATATGGAAGAAACATTGGAAGAAGCCATAAAAAGGGAATTATGTGAAGAAACTTCGCTCAAGAATATTGATTTAAAACAATTTTATACCTACGGAAACTTAAACAGAGATCCAAGGGGAAGAACTGTGAGCGTTGTTTATTATGGATTTTTGAAAGATGAAAATCAGTTTATTGAAGCGGGTGATGATGCAAAAGATGTTAAATGGTTTCAACTAAATGATTTGCCATTTCTGGCATTTGATCATGGTAAAATTATTGATGAACTTAACAATTTTTTGCAATTGGTTTAATAACAATCATGTAATTAATATTTATATTTTTTGCATCTTTGCATTATCTAAAAAACATAAAATTGAAAAAGAATATTTCCATCATTTTCAGCCTATTTCTTACAATAGTAATAGCACTACTATTAAATTCCTGTGCAAACATTGTATCTCCATCAGGAGGTCCAAAAGATGAAGAAGCACCTAAACCATTAACTAGTATTCCGGCTAACTATTCAAAAAGATTTAACCATAAGAAGATTGAAATTACTTTTAATGAATTTATTGTTTTAAAGGATATTGCTAGTCAATTAATCGTTTCCCCTCCTTTTGAGGAAAACCCTGAAATTAAAGTAAAAGGAAAAACCTTGGTAGTAGATTTAAAAGAAAACCTGAAAGAAAATACTACGTATACCTTGTTTTTTGGTGATGCTATTACTGATTTAACCGAAGGCAACCCCGTTTCATCTTATGAATTTGTATTTACTACTGGCGATTTTTTAGATTCTTTAACTATATCTGGCAGAGTAAAAGATGCTTTTACTCAAAATCCTGAAAAAGATGTATTTGTAGTTCTTTATGATAAAAATTACGATTCAATTCCCTATAAAGAAAAACCTTATTATATTTCAAAAACGAAAGAAAATGGTTCTTATACCCTGAGAAATTTAAGAAATATTCCATACAAGATTTTTGCATTGAAAGATTTGAATAATAACCTAAAATTCGATCAGATAATTGAACGGATTGCCTTTTTCGATTCATTAGTAACACCTCACTATAGGCCAATTATAAAAACAGATACCACTTTAATTGATAGTAATAGTATAAAATCAATAAAATCAACAAAAACCACACTGAGAACTGACAGTTTGAAAACCGATAGTTTGAAAAAAATCAAATATATACAGGACAGTTTAACGAATGAAAAGCTCTCAATTAACGATTTACAGTTATTTCAGGAAATAGACTCAACTCAAAAAATAGTAAAAGCTGAATTTAAAAATAACAACAAAATTATTATAGAATTCAGATTCCCGGTAAAAAACATGAAATATGATATTATAGATAGTTTAGATTTTGGAGAATGGAAAATTGATGAATGGTCTAAGAATAAAGATTCATTAATTTTTTGGCTTATAAAACCTGATATTGATTCGCTTGGGATAATTTTTAATGATAAGGACATTTTTGCGGATACGATTCATGTTTTTAAACGTAAAACCAGTAAATCTTTAGCTATAAATATATTGAACAGCAATTTAGCTCAAACTTTTAATTTCGACGAAAAGATAAAACTATATTTTACATATCCAGTATTAAATGCTGATTCTATTCCATTTACATTAATTTTGGAAGAAGATACAACATATAGTTTTGCATATTTTACCGATAAATTTCACCGTACATTTACAGTTAAAGAAGCATTGAAGCAAAATAAGAATTACAAATTTATTATAAATGACAGCATAATTCAAGATATTGCCGGTAATGTTAATGATAGTTTGGTTTATAATTTTAAAACAAATTCTCAGGAGGATTTTGGAAATTTTATTTTGAATATAAATACCAATGATTCTTCTAATTATTATATCATTCAATTTATAAATGAAAAGGCTGAAATTATTAAACAAGCTTATGTGTTTAATAATGAAAAACTGACATTTAAAAATATAACCCCTGGAAATTATAGTATAAAAGCGATAAAGGACAAAAATAGAAATCAAAGATGGGATACTGGGAAGTATTTAAAAAAGATTCAACCAGAAGAAATATTTTTCTATCCTTCAACCATCACAATAAGAGCTAATTGGGATTTAGATGAAAATTGGATTTTTTAATTTTTTAATTATTAGTGCAAGTTTTTCAGAAAACAAATGTCATAATAATACAAAAATCTTAAATATTATATTAATCATTTACAAAAATTAAAAATCTAAAAAAAATGAAAAAATTAATTTTGCTTACAGTTGTATTATTCGCATTTACATTTACATCGAATAATTTATCAGCTCAAACCCAGGAAAAAACAGACAAAGCTACTGTAAAAACAGAACAAACACAACCCACTCAGGGAAATTTTGTAGATAAAGACAAAAATGGTGTTTGCGACAATCATGAGTCTAAAATGAAAACTGGAAAAGGTGCTAATTTTGTTGATAAAAATGGAAATGGCGTTTGTGATAATAAAAACACAAATTGCAAAAAAGATGGAAAAGGGAACGGTAACTGTACTGGAAAAGGAAACGGTAACTGCAATGGAAATGGCTATAAACACAGAAATGGTTGTGGACATGGAAGTGGTTGTGGAAAAGGAACTCCTGCTAAATAACAAATATATAGAAAAATCTATTAAAAAAAACCTTGTCAATCGACAAGGTTTTTTTATCTTTAACCATTAAAACTCACATAAATTCATGTAATCGGAAATGACTGAAAACGAACTTGTAGAGGGTGTTATTCAACGAAAAGAATCAGCATTTAAAGAATTGGTACAATTGTATCAGAAGCAGGTTGTTGGTACATGTTTCAGTTTTCTGGGCAATTACGAAGATGCACAGGATATAGCACAAGATGTATTTATCGAAGTGTTTGAATCAATCGATAAGTTTAGAAGAGAATCTAAACTTTCAACATGGATTTATAGAATTGCTGTAAATAAATCCCTAAATTATAAGAGAGTACTATCACGCAGACAATGGGTTAAAAGTATTGAAACTCTATTTAGTAAAGATAGCGTCGAAATTAATAAAATATCAGTTTATCAATCGGATATGCCAAATAATAACATTGAGAATGAAGAAAGAAAAATGATTTTACAAAAAGCAATAAATAAACTTCCTGATAATCAGAAAATCGCTTTTACACTTAATAAATACGAGGAGTTAACTTATCAACAAATTGCTGATGTAATGCAAACATCATTATCTGCTGTAGAATCGTTGATTCACAGGGCTAAAACAAATCTACAAAATAATCTGGTAAAATATTATAAGTAAAAAATTAAACGCAAGTTTCAAAATTAAAAAGTGTCAAATAATAAAAATTGAAAGAGATGGATTGCAAGCAGATTGAAAAAAATATAATTTTCTACATAGACAAAGAGATGTCTTCAGAAAAAAACATAGATTTTATTTCTCATTTAAACCATTGTGAAAAATGCAATGTTTTAGTTGAGAATATAACAAAAACAATAGATTCTACTGATATAAAAAGCAACATCCCTGATGATTACTATTTTTATACCCGATTAAAACAAAAAATGGATAGCAAATCAATTCCAACACCATTTTTTTCAAAAAGAATCCTTCAACCAATTGCATTATTCAGTCTGTTGATAATTGGAGGCTATATGGGTATTTTTATTGGAAATCAATATAAATCAATAAGTATGACAACAGAAGATAACAGAACTACTCAAATTAAATCTTATGCGGAGGAAAATTATTTAATTGAAATGAGCAATGAAAATTTTGAATCTTTATTAACTTCAAATCAGTAATATAATGGATTATTTTAAAAAAAATAAAGTATTAGGTTGGATTATAGTTGTAGGATTAGTAATTAATATTGCAGCCATTTCGACCATTTTGTACAAAGTTTATTTTCAAAGAGATAAACTTGAAAATAATCGATTTCAATCGAAAGAGCCGCATGAATTTATAAGTAAGGAATTAAATTTAAGTCCTGAACAAATTAAGAAGTTTAAGGAAATAAAGGATTCATCAAAAGAGGAAGCAAAAACAATATTTACAACGATGAGTAACCATCGTAAAGAATTATTGAATGAATTAGCAGTAATAAATCCAGATACTTTCAAAATAAATAATTATATTTCCGAAATTGAGAAATCCCAATCGCTACTATTACATCACACTGTTAATCATTATCTTAAATTAAAGAATGTTTTGAGGGAAGATCAGTATGAGAATCTGAACTTACTATTTATGGATATGTTTGGTTGCGATAAGAATAAAGGAGGAAAATGTGGCAGGAATGAAAATAAAGGAGGAAAACGACACAGACATGGTCAGGAAGAAGGATGCAATAAGGATTTTTAATTAAACAATGACTTTTAATTCAACCTATTGTTTGATTTTCAGTCTGTTATTCAAATATTACAAATATATTGGTATAGAGATTACTGAATAAAAAATTGATAAGCTTTTCGTTGAAATTCCAGAGAAAATTGGAAATTAATAATATTCATAATGAATTTATTCTTCACCAAAGTAATCATGATCAATTCTTTTTATTTCAAAAGTATTTACAGTTGAAACGGCCAGGTTATAATCTATCATTAAATCAGCAAGTTTCTCACCATCAATTAAAACTATTTTTGTTTCATTTCTTGGTTGATATTCTTTTGCTTCGTTCGTATAACGCGAAGTTGTAATAAATACTCCTTTTTTTGCTCCTTGTCCGGCAAGTGCACCAACAAATTTTTGAATTTCGGGGCGACCAACAACATTTTCCCATCTTTTGGCTTGAATATAAATAACATCAAGCCCAAGTTTATCTTCCTTAATAATTCCATCAATTCCTTCATCTCCAGACCTGCCAATTGATTTCCCTGCATCCTGAATTGAACCACCATATCCCATCTTAACAAGTAATTCTACAACCAAGCTTTCAAAAAATGAAGGACTACAGCTTTTAATTTTCAAAAGTAATTCCAATGCAAGATTCTTTCTGATTGTTAAATAACTGTTTTCTAAAATTTCTTCAGGAGTTGAAGAAATTTGTGGTGAATCAAATTCTGAATTTAAACTTTCTTCTTTAGCAATTCCATTTCTGTCAATATAAGTTGGTAGATTTTTTAAATATCTTAAATTTATTTCTTTAGGATTACTTTCTAACACTTTTTTACCTAATTCAGTAATTTTAAAATAACTACGCTTTGTATTTTCAAGTAAACCAGCCATTAGAAAATGAGATTTCGCCCATGCAATTCTATTTGGAAATGTCTTTGCAGCTCCACTTGGAAGATATTGATTGATTTCATCTTCAGTCAAATTAAAATATTGAGCTAATTTTTCATTTGTTTCTATCGTTGAGTGTTCCATGCCATCAGCAATAATGTTTAAAAAAGGAAGCATTATTTTTTGAAAATCAGGTATCATCTTATTGTAAATTATTGAACAACAAAAATAAACATTTTCTTTAAGAAAAGATTATTATATTCAGAAAGATTTAATACACAATTATAATCTTTTACAAATAAAAAAATAGAATTTTTCCTCCCCAAAAATATATTTTCATAACTATATAACATTTTATTTACTACTTTCGTTATCGAGAAAATCTAAACAATAAACCATTCAAAAACAATGAAAAAAAGAACCCTAATTATCGGTGCAACAGCAATTGCTGTTTTGGTACTTGCGTTTGTAATATACAAGGTTGCCTTTCAAAAGCATCAGTTTAAACCAGTTAATCCTGCCTTCAAAGAGTATGTGCAGGCTTTTACTACGGGTGTAGTTTCAACACACTCCAGCATCAAAGTGCGACTTGCCAATGACTTTGCTGATTCTGCTCTCTTTAATGAACCGATAAAGGAGAATTTATTCAGTTTTTCACCAACTATAAAAGGAAAAGCTTATTGGGTAGATAGCCGAACTATCGAATTCCGCCCAGACAAGCAACTTCCACCTAAGAAATTCTATGAAGCAGAATTTTACCTTTCCAAATTGATGAAAATTCCCGATTCGTTAAAAACCATGGAATTTCAGTTTCAGACCATGCAACAGGACTATGAGGTTATTATTGATAACCATAAAGCATATAATAAAAGTGATTTAAGCCGCGAGAAACTTTACGGTAGAATTATTACAGCCGATGTTGCCGAAGATAAGGATATTGAAAAAGTGCTGACTGCTTCTCAGGATGATAAAAATCTGAAAATTACATGGGTTCATGATGCCGCAAACAAAGTGCATTATTTTCAGGTAGATTCGGTAATACGAGGAAACCGTAAGAGTTATGTAACATTAAACTACAAAGGTAAGGCCATACAAGCCAAAACAAAGGGAGAACAAACTGCAGAAATCCCATTCTTGGGAGAGTTTAAACTTTTAAATGTAAAATTGATGCAAAGTCCGGAGCAGTATATTCTGGCTCAATTTTCCGATCCATTGCAGGAAAATCAGAATCTGGAAGGATTGATAAAACTGGCTTCTTCTATGGATTTAAGATATACAGTTGATGACAATGAGTTGAAAATATTTATGCCTGCCAAAAAAACCGGAACATCAACGCTAACCATTGAGCCAACAATCAGAAATGCAAATAACGAAAGCCTTAATCTTACCGTTTCAAGAGAAATTTCATTCGAAGATCTAAAACCTAATGTAAGATTTATCGGTAATGGTGTAATTATGCCTTCTTCAAATGGGCTGTTATTGCCTTTTGAAGCTGTAAATTTAAAAGCAGTTGATATAAAAGTTATAAGAATTTATGAAAATAACATTATTCAGTTTTTGCAAGTAAATGATCTTACCGGGCAAGACCAATTGGCGAGGGTTGGACGAACTGTTCTCAAAAAGACAATTCCATTGAGTAATATCGTAAATTATGGAAAATGGAATCGTTTTTCAATTGATCTATCACAACTTATAAAACCCGAACAAGGAGCTATTTATTCTGTAAAACTGAGTTTTAAAAAAGAATTTTCAACCTACAAATGTGAGGGCGAAGAACAGGAGGATGATATAGATCTGGTTTCTTGGAACGATGAAAACGATAGGGAAGATGGCTGGTATTTCGATAATTACTATTATGATGATTACTATGATGAAGAAGGATATTATTATTACGATTGGGATGAACGGGATAATCCCTGCAATAAGTCATATTATAATCGGAAATCAATAGTTCGCAATGTGCTGGCTTCCGATTTGGGCATTATTTCCAAAACAGGAACTAATGGAAACTATAACCTTTATGTAACCGATTTGGTAACAACCAAACCATTATCGGGTGTTAAACTCGATTTTTATGATTATCAGCAGCAATTGCTCGGAAGTACATCTACCAACGGTGATGGTATGGCAGAAATCAAATTGAAACGCAGACCATTTGTAGTAATTGCAAAAAAGGATAATCAGCGCGGTTATTTGAAAATGGTGGAAGGTTCTGCCTTGTCGTTGAGTATGTTTGATGTGAGCGGAGAAACTGTCCAGAAAGGATTAAAAGGTTTTATCTATGGCGAACGCGGTGTATGGCGTCCGGGGGATTCATTGTATCTGACCTTTATACTTGAAGATAAGGAAAAGATTTTACCCGAAGGTCATCCTGTTTCTTTCGATCTGATAAATCCGAATGGTCAGATTGTAAAAAGAATGGTTAAAACCAATGGCATTAATGGGTTTTATGATTTCAGAACCTGTACTGAACGAAGTGCTCCAACCGGAAACTGGCAAGCCAAAGTGAAAGTAGGTGGAGTTGAATTTCAAAAACCATTAAAAATAGAAACCGTTAAACCTAATCGTTTAAAGATTAATTTTAATTTTAATAAAGAATACCTGGCAAAAGATGATAATAGTGCTGGAAATCTGGAAGCCAGATGGCTTACCGGAGCTATTGCCAAAAATCTGAAAGCAACCGTTAATCTGACACTTACCAAATCCTCTATCACTTTTAAAAAATATCCTAACTTTATTTTTGATAATCCGGCATCGGGATTTTCTTCAGAAAGTCAAACTATCTTTGATGGAGAATTAGATGCAACAGGTAAGGCGATAATTACGCCTGACATCAATATTTCATCTGCTGCTCCCGGTATGTTGAAAGCCAATTTTGAAACAACTGTATTCGAAAATGGAGGCGACTTTAGTGTTGATAGATTTACTTTACCGTATTATCCTTATCAGACTTATGCAGGAGTTAGTGTTCCTCAAAATGCCAATAACGACCGTATGCTTTATACCGAAAAGAAATATTCCATCAACTTACTAAATTTAGATTTCAAGGGAAAATATTGTTCCTTCCAATAAGTTAAAAGTTGAATTGTATAAACTCGAATGGAGCTGGTGGTGGGATAATTCCGAATCAGGTTCTCAGGCTGATTTTATTTCAACATCTTATAGTAAGTTAAAAGATTCATTAATTGTTTCAACAAGCAGTGGTAGAGCAAATTATTCATTAAATGTAAATCGGGAAGAATGGGGACGTTACCTGATAAAGGTAACCGATCTGAAATCGGGACATAGTTGCGGTAAAGTGGTTTATGTAGATTGGTATGGTTATACCCGTTCGCAGGAAAGCGAAAAACAAGGTGCTACTATGCTAACCTTCAGTGCCGACAAAGATAAATACAACGTAGGTGAAAAGGTGAAGATTAGCATTCCTACTTCAGCTGATGGCAGAGCTTTATTAACACTGGAAACCGGTTCTAAAGTATTGAAATCATTCTGGATTCCTACTAAACAGGGAACTACTGAATTTAATTTTGATGTAACAGCTGATATGGCTCCCAATTGCTATGCTTATGTAACATTAATCCAACCACATGCTCAAACGGTTAATGATTTACCGATACGTTTGTATGGAGTTATCCCTATTTTGGTTGAAGACCCAAACACACATCTGGAACCTCAACTAATTATGAAAGATATTCTTTTACCTGAGCAAACAGCTTCAATAACAGTAAAAGAACTAAAAGGCAAAGCGATGACTTATACCTTGGCTGTTGTTGATGAAGGCTTGCTGGATTTAACGCGTTTTAAAACACCAGATCCATGGACAAGTTTTTATGCCCGGGAAGCTTTGGGTATCAAAACCTGGGATTTATATGATATGGTAATGGGTGCTTATTCAGGCGAATTGCAGCGGATATTAAGCATAGGCGGTGATGGTGAAGGATTAAACAAGGGTAGCTTAAAAGCAAATAGGTTTCTTCCAATGGTTAAATTCTTGGGACCTTTCCAATTGGGTAAAGGACAATCAAAAACCCATACGTTTAAAATGCCGCAATATATTGGTTCTGTTCGTGTAATGGTTGTTGCTGGTGATAATGGCAAATATGGTTGTGCTGAAAAAGCAGTAGCTGTTCGAAAACCTTTAATGGTTCTGGGAACTATGCCAAGAGTTTTAGGACCGGGAGAAACCGTAAAAGTTCCGGTTAGTGTATTTGCTATGGAAAAATCAGTAAAGAATGTGAAGGTTCAGATAGTTGCCGATAATATGTTTACAGTAAATGGCGGAACTTCACGTAATATTACTTTCAAAATGCCAAGCGATGAAATGGTTAATTTCGAATTAAAAGTAAAAGAAATAGTAGGCGTTGGGAAAATAAAAATCATTGCTACAAGTGGTAATCAAAAAGCTGTTCATGATATTGAAATTGATATCAGAAATCCTAATCCGAAAGTAGTGGATGTGTATGAAGGTATTATTCAACCCGGCAAAACATGGAATGCCAGCTATAATCTGATTGGAATGCAGGGTAGCAATAAAGGTGTTTTGGAAATTTCTTCCATGCCTCCTTTGAA
Organism: uncultured Bacteroidales bacterium; assembly: GCA_903936865.1. Taxonomy (GTDB): domain Bacteria; phylum Bacteroidota; class Bacteroidia; order Bacteroidales; family JACABE01; genus JACABE01. The sequence goes on from CAIZXK010000714.1 coordinate 11,244, forward strand.
TCTTGAAAAACGATTGAGTTATCTGATAGAATATCCTCACGGATGTATCGAACAAACTACATCTTCTGTTTTTCCTCAATTGTATCTGGCCGATTTGGTTGAGCTAACTGTTAATCAAAAAACAAGAACCGAACAGAATATAAAAGCAGCCATACAACGATTAAAATCTTTTCAGCTATCAAATGGAGGAATGGGTTACTGGCAGGGTGCACAATTTGCCGATGACTGGGGAACAAACTATGCGGGTCATTTTATGGTAGAAGCAGAACTAAAAGGTTATCAATTACCTATCGGCTTTTTATCGGCATGGAAAAAGTTCCAGAAACAAAAAGCGGTTACCTGGTCGGTAAATGCAACTTATTACAATGATGATCTGGTTCAGGCTTACCGCTTATATACATTGGCTCTTGCCAAAGCTCCCGAGCTGGGTGCCATGAATAAACTTTATGA
>CAIZXK010000715.1 GCA_903936865.1 uncultured Bacteroidales bacterium
CATTGCGTGGCATATCAGCTGAAATATTAGGATTGTTGCCATAAACGGAAGAAGAACTTGCACTTACAAAGCGTTTAACGTTGGAATCTTTTGCAGCAACCAGCATATTTAAAGTTCCGTCCACATTGTTAGCATTGGAATTAATAGGTTCGGCAATGGAACGTGGAACAGAGCCTAAAGCAGCCTGATGTAAAACAAAATCAATATCTTTACAAGCAGTCTGACAAATATGCAAATCCCTGACGTCTCCTTCTATAAGTTCGAAATTTGTTTTTTTCTCGAATTCATATATGTTTTCTCTTTTTCCGTTCGAAAAATTATCTAAAACCCTTACAAAATGACCATCATGCAATAATCGTTCAACAATGTTTGAGCCAATAAAACCGGCTCCTCCGGTAACTAAATAATTTGCCATTACTTTTATTTTAAGTATTCTTTTAATGTTTCTACCAATTCTTTTTCTCTTTTTTCAAAGGAATAGTTTTCAATTATTCTTTGTTTAGCTAATTCTCCGAGATAAATATTACTTTCAAATGCTTTATTTAAAGCTGATTTCATAAATGTTAACTCTTTCTTTTCAACAATAAATCCTGTATTTCCAATGATTTCCGGAATTGCATTTACCTTACTTCCAACCGGAATACATTTGCATAACATAGCTTCACATAATACATTAGGCATTCCTTCAGTTAATGAAAACAGACAAAAAACTTTAGCTTTCTGATAATATTTAACTAAGCCTTGCTGATTCATTTTTTGTATTAATTTTAAATTTGAAGGAATTACTATATTGTTTTTTTTTGCAAAATCTGTTGACATGCCGATAATTAAAAATTTTTTTTCAGTCAATTGTTTTGCAATTTCTATAAAGGAATCTATTCCCTTTAATTGAAAAGTTTTGTAATTATCAATATATGCGACTGTTATAGCCAGATTTTCGTCCTTTGCAAAATTAGTAGTTTTATTCCAGAAATCAAGTTTAAAGCCATTATAAATCACTTTAAATTTAGCTTTTGTATCCGGTACAAAATGTTTTACACCTTCTTTTCTGATAATTTCATTGTCATAATCATTTATGTTTTCAATTAAAGTCGGATTGTTGGGTAAAATTAATGCTGCATTTTTATATGCAAATTTCACACACCAGCCTCTGAATTTATTGTGATAAGCACCATATTGATATTCAGGCATATGAACTGCGTCGTAACCACCAACTACAATTACTAGTTTCTTATTAAAAATTTTGCAGAAAAAGGCTAAAATTGCAGCATAATAGTCGCAAAATCTAATAAATATAATCTGACAAGACCATATATTTATTAAAAGGAAAATTTTCATTTTTATCAAACTCCAAAAGAAATTCCCTAACCCTTTTTGATTCAATAAGAAAGACTTAACGCTGAAATGTTTCGTTAATATTTCTTCATCAAGATTGATAAAAGATGAATTAGCCGATTTAATATAAAGAATATCTGCCATTTATGAATTAAAAGTTTTTCTCCAGATTTCAAACATCAATATCATATAAATCTGATTTGAATAATCAAATCTTCCGCTTCTATGTAATTCAATTATTTTATTAATATATGGATAATTGAAAATACCGGAATCCTTAATGTTTTTCTCTGATAGTGTTTCGTTTATATAGTCTTTCAGTTCATTTTTTACCCATTCACCAAAAGGAACATTAAAACCATGTTTTTTTCGGTATAATATATCATTGCTCAGGTATTTTTCCATGGTTTTCTTAACAATTACTTTTCCATTCATCCCGTTAAGTTTTAAATGATCAGGTAATTGCGCTGAAAATTCTGCCAATCGGTAATCAAGAAACGGTGTTCTGGATTCAATACTAACAGCCATTGACATATTGTCTACTTTCTTAAGCATTTCATCTGGAAGTGAGGTTTTTATATCGCCTAATTGTCTTTTAAACAATCGACTCCCTTTTATATTTTCTGAATAATATTTTTTGTAAACAGAATTAGGATCATAAGATGAAAGTTCACTCCATAGATTTTGATTAAATAAATTTCCTTTCAAGGTAGAATCAAAATAAGAGAAATTATCAATAAATGCATCTTCTCTGTTTTTGCAAGCCATTTTAAAGTAATCTCTTGCTTTTCTTGATTTTACGGCAAATGAGCTTTCTCCGTTTAATGCAGATAAAGATGTTGACCATAAGATAAATTTTCTCAAAGGCATAGGTATTTTCTCAATTCCGTCAAATCGGGTATCATGAGCATACCGGAATGGATAACCGGCAAAAAGTTCATCGCCACCATCTCCAGATAAGGCTACCGTAACATGTTCTCTTGTCATTTTAGAGAGGTAATAAACAGCAAATGCGGAACTAACAGCAAAAGGTTCGTCGAAATGCCAGGCTAATTTTGGCAGAATATCAATGTATTTACCGCTTAGGTTAAATTCAGTATGATGTGTATGATATTGATCTGCAACTTGTTTGGCATAAATGCTTTCATCAAATTTTTGCTGATCTTTAAAAGCTATAGAAAAAGTTTTGATGTCTTTAACACCATTTTTTGCCATCATTGCAACAACTGCAGAAGAATCAACACCTCCACTTAAAAATGCACCTAAAGGAACATCACTGATCATTCTGAGATTAACGGCATCAGCAAAAAGAGATTCAAATTTATCAAGATAATAACTGTCTGTTTTATAATTGTCTGTTTCAGCAATTAAATCCCAGTATTTTTCATTTTTTATTTCATTTCCATTTATTATCAGTCGATGTCCGGGTTCCAATTTTCTGATTTTTTTATAAATGGTTTTAGGGGCTGGAATTGACATAAATGAAAAATAATCAGATAAAGCCAGGTTGTCTATTGTTTTGTCAACATTTTCATGTTCAAGTATTGATTTTATTTCAGATCCCCATAGAAACTTTTCATTGTCAATATAATAGTGAAATGGTTTCACACCCATTCTATCACGGGCAGCAAAAAGCAATTGTTTTTTGCTGTCCCAGATAACAAAAGCAAACATTCCATTAATCTTATGAACCATATCAAATCCATAATCCTCATATAAATGTAATATATATTCAGTGTCAGAGCGTGAGCGGAGTTGATGACCTTTAATTATGATTTCATCCTTATAATCCAGATAATTATAGAATTCGCCATTGAAAATTATCCAGATTGAAGCATCTTCATTACACATCGGCTGATGTCCGTCAGGTGTTAAATCTATGATTGATAATCTTCTGTGTCCAAGTCCGACATTTTTATCAATATAATGACCTTCATCATCAGGACCCCGATGCTCGATAATGTCAGTCATTTTCTTTAATTGAGAAAAATTTACAGTTCTCTGTTTATCAAAGTAATATATACCAGTAATTCCGCACATTTCTTTAATTGTTTGTTTTTAAAAATACATCCAAGGTTTTTTTTAAGAAAACCGGATATAAAAACAGAAATTTATAGTTGCTCCAAAAATAAGATAAAAGTTTGAATTTTTCTATGCTATTTTTTGATTTGCATTCATGAATATAAATGCCTGTCAATTGCAATTTTAAATTTTCCTTTCGCCATTTATGCCATTTTTTTTTGTCATTGGTATTCAAAATTGCAAAATCACTAACGTTATCAATCCATTTTAAATTATCAAATAATTTTTTAATTCCTGAAAATGAAGATGCGTTTGTTTTATGTTGCAACCATTTACCAACAGGTTTCTTCACCAAAATAACTTTACCTGTTAATGCCATTCGTAATAGGGATTCCATATCTGTGGATAAAATATCTGCTGAATAAAAATTCAGATTTAAGGCAATCTCTCTTTTATAAAGTGTAGCTAAATGAGAAAAATGATTGATTTTGATAAAGTTATATAAGTAATCTTTTCCGTCATATAGCTGAAATTCATTTTCTATATTGGGATTTTTAATAATTTCCTCTTTCCCGTTTTCAAAACTCAAGTATTGACCTGCCTGAAGAAAGACTATATTTTCATTTTTGTAAGATTGAATGAGTTCAACAGATGATTTTATAAATGTATTATCTGTATAAAAATCATCACCATCCAGATTTACAATCCATTCTCCTCTGGCTTTTTCGTATAAAAGTTTATGATAATTTTTAACTCTGCCGATTCTTTCGTTATTCCTGAAATATTTTATTTCGGGAAAATGAAGAAATGATTTTATTATTTCTTCAGTATTATCATCAGAACAATCATCTCCAATTAAAATTTCAATATTGTCATAATCTTGATTCAGTGCACTTTTTATAGCTTTTGCAATATATTTTCCCTGATTATAAACAGGTATAATTACTGAAACCAAGGGATTTGACATTTTATTATTTTTTTTCTATTTCAAATTCTATTTCATAAGCCGGTATCATATAGCAGAAGCTCCCTTCATACCATTCCTGCATATACTTGGATGAATTAAAGATTATCTGCCATATCATCTTAATATAGTTTCTTACAATAAATGGAGATTTAAAACAAATTTTCATTTTATTTATTTTAAAATCTTCAGTATTGTAAAAATTAGGAACGCCTCTTTTATAATAATTATCTTTAGAAAAATAGCTAAAAGTATATAAACCAAAGAAATGATGGTGAGTATAATCACTATAAAAATATGGATTTGAAAAGTGTGGTACTTTCCCTATTTTTTTTCCTCCTTTTTTCAAAATTCGATAAATTTCTTTCATGAAAAATTCCAAACTATCGATATGTTCCAGAAAATGAAAAGAATAGATTTCATCAACAGAATTATCCGGAAGAAATGAAAATCCTTTGTTTAAATCTGCAATTATATCAATATGAGGCAAATCTATCATATCAATGGTTATTGCATTTTTAATCTGTTTTTGTTGTCCGCAACCAAGTTCTAAAATAACTTTTTCGCGATTATTAAGAGTAGGAATTATATTATGTTTGTCTGTTACTGTCATTTAAAACTGTTTTTCTTTATGATTATTTTTAAAATATTTAGGTAGAATTTTACTCATTGCTAAATTATAATAAAAATTGGTTTGATGATTAATTTTAAAAGCAATATTCAAAATAAAATAGGTTAATAAATAGATTGAAATGCCAAAAATTAATTTGGAAAAAATATTGTCGAAGTATTTAATAATATGAAATACAATTATTCCCAATAAAACATTTATTAATATTATTAAGCATAAATATAATAAAACTTTGCCAAATTTAATAAATGGTAAGAGGAATTTTAAGAAAAAATAAATAACAAATGTATTTAAAATATATTGTGTAAGCAAGGCATAAGGGAATCCAATTGCTCCAAAATTTTTAATTCCAAACCATACTAAAGCAATCAGCATTAAATTAGCTGCAATTTGATACCAAAATGAATAATTGATTAATTGCGCTGCCATATATAATCTTGATGCCAACCCATTTATAGCATAAAATGGCAAAAGCAAAACGAGATATTTCATAAATAATGCCGAATTTTTAACAGAAATTGCATCAAATTTCCCTCTTTGAAAAAGGATAGAAATTACTTCATCTGAAAAAATAAAGGCTAAAACAGAAACAGGAATCATAATAAAAATCAAGAATTTAGCTGTTTCTAAAAAAACCATATTTAATCGTGTATAATCTTTTTGTGCATAAAGTTCATTATATCTAATTCCTGAAATGGATGTAAATTGTGAAGTTATAAAATCATTAGGTATGTTGGCAGTTTTTTGACCAAAGTTTAGTGCGGTTATAACTCCTGATCCAAAGCTACTTAAAATATATGCAGGAGCAAAACTCCCCAAAACTGAAGCTAAATTGCCTGCCTGTGCATAAATTATATTTTTTTTAACTGCTTTTGTGAATTTAATCTTTTTATATGTAAAATTCCATTTTAAATTTTTGTGAATCAAATAGATTAGAAAAATTGTATTTATAAGATAAGCTGTATTTAATCCAACTAAAATACTTTTTACGTCCCAAATGGAATGAAATAAAATGATGAAAATCAGAGCTGCTGAATTATTGATTATTGCAGCAATCATTGGCATTGTAAAATATTTGTAAGATGTCAGAATATCTGTTAAGTAATTGACAATAAGGATTAATGTAAATAAAGGAATAAAGAGCAAAAGCAAAGATTGATTTTGGCTTAATGCCTCTATTCCAAATTTTGTAAATATATTAAAAAAGCCAACAGAATCAATAATAAGTGGGATTGAAACAATTAAGCCAATAATCAAATATAAGTATAAAAAAAAGTTCAGGAATTGCATGGATTTTTCTTTACTTTCCTGTTCTCTCAAACGCATGGATTCCGGTAAAAGTACAGCCAGATTTAGACCGGAAATTAATGTAACAATCAACCCTATAATTGAAGACATTACATAGAAATAAATATCTGTTTTGGTCTGAGTTCCAAAATAGTATGCAATCACAATGCTATTTACGAACAATATGATTTTTGCAATAATATTGAAAAAGGAAGATATTGCAATTCCTTTTTGATAAGATTCTATTTTTAAAAAACTCATTTAATGATAATAAACTTTGTATTTTGCAAAGGTAATAAAAGCTAAAATATTTTTGCTTAAGTTTTATTCATCATTTTTTTAAATGATTATTAATTTATCATCATTTTTACTTGAATAAAATAATTATCTTTGTATCATAATTATTTAATATATTGAAGATGCATTATATCAATCAAATAAAGCAATTTTCTGTTATAAGAATATTATTCATATTTGTGATTATTTTATCGTTTAACCAAGTTTTTTCTCAGCAATATAAATGGGCAAAAAATATTACAGGAAATAATCAAGCAGCAACATATTCAATGTTTGTTGACAATCAGTTAAATACATATATTACAGGTCAGTTTCAAGGAACTTGTGATTTTGACCCTGGTATTGGTATTCAAAATCTAACAAGTAGTGGTGATTGGGATCTTTTTATAGCAAAATATGATTCTTCTGGAAATTATATCTGGGCTAAAAGATTTGGTGATGATGCAGCTGAAGTTGGTTATTCGATATACATTCAGGGTTCTTCAATTATACTTGGAGGATTTTATTGGGCATTATCAACAAACCTGAATGTTGGAAATGGTCCTTGGATTCATTCGAATAATGGTGCAAATGATATTTTTATTGCAAAGTACGATACAAGTGGTAATTACTTGTGGTCAAAAAGTATTGGTGGTAATGGTGATGATAAAATTCTAAAGTTAGATGTAGATCAAAGTGGTAATATTTATACAATTGGAACTTTCCAGAATATTGTTGATTTTGATCCCGGAATTAATACATTAAGTATTTCCAGTTCAGGAAATAATGATATTTTTATTGCAAAATATTCAACTCTGGGAGATTTAATATGGGCAAATAAAATTGGAGGAATTGGGGATGATCAGGGTATTTCGATAAAAGCTGATAATTTGAATAATGCTTATATCTGTGGTAAATATTCAAATGTTGTTGATTTTGATCCTGGTTTAAATAATAACAGCTTATCAAGTTCTGGTGGATATGATGCATTTCTTGCAAAGTATTCAAGTAACGGAAGTTATATTTGGTCAAAAAGTATTGGTAATTTATTGAATGAAGTTGGAAATGATATTTCTATTACAAATTCAGGAGAACCAATTATGTGTGGAAATTTCGAAGGAACAGTTGATTTTAATCCTGATTTAGGAGTATTTAATATGAATAGTAATGGGATGGAAGATGCTTTTTTACTAAAACTAAATACAAATGGTAATTTTGTTTTTGCTAAAAAATTTGGAGGATCAAATTCAGACCAATGTTTGCAAATTGAACAGGATGCTTTTGGAAATATTATAACTTCCGGAGTTTTTAAAAGTAATTGTTTTTTTGATTCTTTAGCAACAAATATAACTATAAACAGTTCCGGTGATTATGATATTTATTTTAGCAAATTTAATCAATCTGGTGATTTTATTTTTGCTAAAAAAATTGGGAATTCAGGTTTTGACAGAATTCATGATATGATAACAACTCCCTCTTCAAATATTTTTATAGGAGGAAGTTTTGAAGGAATGGTTGATTTTGATCCAGGTATTAATCTTGCAACCCTTTCAAGTAATTATAGCTATTGTGCTTACTTTGCCAGATATATCCCTCAATTTATACAAAATTTACCTCCTGATATTTCACTAATTAATAATATTAGTATTTGCGCTAATGATTCTATTCCTAACATACTTTTTACTGTTGCAGATGAGGATATCAGTTCTTTGGTATTTTCAGTTACATCTTCAAATCAATTGCTTATACCTAATACTGGAATTTTTGTGATAGGAACAGGTGGCAATAAAAATCTTCATTTAAACCCTTTTACAAATGCTACAGGAAGCACAATTATTAAAATAATAGTAACTGATTTTTTGGGATTAAGTGATTCTTGTTTTTTTACAGTTTTAATTTCACCTAACCCGCTGGATATTAATGATTCCATTTTTGTATCACATCATGGAATTCTGGCTCATTATCCATTTGATAATCATACTTTTGATATTAGTGGACATAATTATCATGGTGTTTTAAACGGTCCGGTTGCAACCACTGATAGATTAAATAATTCAAATAAAGCTTATTCTTTTAATGGAAATAATCAATTTGTGAATGTTCCTCATGATATATGGAGTGATGAATTAAGTCTATCTGCCTGGATTTATTCAACAGATTTAGGCACAACAGACCCAACTCAAACCGGGAAAATGATTTTTTTTAAAGCTCCTAATACTGGAGTAAATCAGGATTATACTCTTGCAGTTGCATATATAAACAGTGGATTTAGAGCCCAGTTTGTTTTCGGACAAGGAGCATCACAATTTTTTTATGTAAATAGCAATACAATTATTCAAACAAATCAATGGTATTTAATTACCGCAACCAGAAAAAATGGTATTGCAAAGCTTTATGTTAACGGAAATTTAGACAATACAGCAACTTATCCATTCATTCCTGTTAATCAGCATTTCAATCTTAAACTTGGAATGTCTCATGCTTCTTATCAGTCATTTGCCGGTAAATTGGATGATCTGAGGATTTATAAAAGAGCATTATGTGCCCGTGAAGTTAAAAGTTTATATCATAATCAATATTTGCTGAAAGTTAAGTTGCAGG